>CBDTZZ010000001.1:0-18324 GCA_965365035.1 uncultured bacterium
CAACCGTTCCCTACAATGAACTCGATCTGCAGGACGTCGCCGTCCGGATCCTCGGTCAGGACCCACTCCGCCTGCGAGGACCCGCAAGCGGACAGCAATATTGCCCCGAAAACCACACCGGTCAGAGCAACGACGAGCCGGATCATGCTATGAGGACGCATGGCGACCCTCCATGGTTCCCTGCCGGACTACAGTCTGCAAAATCCTAGAAATCGCCGCCGACCCTCGCGCCGAGCCGATCGGCGGCGGGCTCGAACTTCGCCAAGGGAGAGCTACGCGCCCGGCGTCTCGTTCCCGGCGATCCGCCCGTCCTTGTCCGTCACGAGCCGCCCCTTGCTCATGTCCAGCATCACCAGCACGTTCCCGAACGGGTCCCGCACCACGGCGCACTTGCCGATCTGGATATCGAACGGCCCCGCTACGACGCTTCCACCCGCGGCCACGAACGACTCCACGGCCTCCTCCACCGAGGCCACAAGCAGGTTCGTCTCCTGCTCCGGCCGCTCCGTCTGCAAGACGATCTCGCCGCCACCCTCCGCCAGTCGCAGACCGACCGCCGTCTCCGATCGCCACACCAGCTCGTGCCCCAGGCGATCGCGATAGAACGCCAGCGCCTCGTCAAGATCGCCGACGGGCAGGCGCAGACAGTCGATCCCCTTGAACAGCGGCGATTCGGGCGGGCGGCTCACGATGCGGCAAGTATACTGCGCGCCAAGGCCGTTCCAGTCTCCGCCAACGCCAATGCCAAGGGGCCGACGTTTCCGCCGGCCCCTCTTCGTTTCGAACTCAGGCTGCGTTAGTCGAGGCGCTCGATGATCGTCGCCGTGCCCAGGCCACCGCCGCAGCACATCACCTGCATGCCGTAGCGGCCACCCGTGCGCTCCAGCTCGTGGAGCATCGTCGTCATCAGCCGCGCGCCCGTCGCGCCCAGCGGGTGACCGAGGGCGATCGCGCCGCCGTTGACGTTGACCTTCGACATGTCCGGCTCGACCTCACGCTTCCACGCCAGGACGACCGAGGCGAACGCCTCGTTGATCTCGATCAGGTCGATGTCCTTCAGCTCCAGACCGGCGTGCTTCAGCACCTTCGGCGTCGCCGTGATCGGCCCCGTTAGCATCAGCACCGGGTCAGAGCCGACGACCGCCTGGCCTATGAGACGCGCCCGTGGCTTCTTGCCCAGCTCGTCGGCCTTCTCGCGCGACATCAGCAGTACGGCCGAAGAGCCGTCGGTGATCTGCGAGGAGTTACCGGCGTGGTGGATGCCGTCCGGGCGGAACGACGGCGTCAGCGAGCCCAGCTTTTCCAGCGAGCTTTCGCGGATGCCTTCGTCTGTCTTCACGGTGTGGTCGAGGCCCTCAAGCTTGACGTCAATCTGCAACATTTCGCGGTCGAAGCGGCCTTCGTCGCGCGCCTTCTTCGCCTTCTCCTGGCTGTGCAGCGCGAACTCGTCGGCCTCCTGGCGCTTGACGCCCCACTTGACCGCGATCTCCTCGGCGGAGATGCCCTGCGGCGTCAGCGGGTACTTCTCCATCATCGCCGGTGTGAACGGCGCGCCTGGTCCCTGCATGATGTTCACGCCCAGCGGCACGCGGGACATCGACTCGACGCCGCCGCCGATCGTGATGTCGCAGACGCCGGCCTGGATCAGGTTCGCGGCGAAGTGCACCGCCTGCTGGCCGCTTCCGCACTGGCGG
This sequence comes from uncultured bacterium, assembly GCA_965365035.1. Classification (GTDB taxonomy): domain Bacteria; phylum Chloroflexota; class Dehalococcoidia; order SM23-28-2; family RBG-16-64-32; genus CF-162. The sequence continues at coordinate 1,695 of CBDTZZ010000001.1, forward strand.
TCGACGCTCGTCGCCGGCACCGTGTACGGAAAGTCCGCTGTCAGCAGCACGTTGCGCGCTACGTTGGCGCCCTGCTCGCCTACCTGGTCCACGCAGCCGAAGACCACGTCCTCGACCTGCTCGGCTTCGATGCCAGAGCGGCTAACCAGCTCGTTGAGCACCTTGGCGCCCAGCTCGTTCGGGTGGATGCCGGAGAGCACGCCGTTGCGGCGGCCCATGGGCGTTCGCACCGCCTCTACAATTACTACTTCTCGCATTATGTCCTCCTTCTGGTTTATGCCCTCATTCTAGCAGACGCTAAGCTACGATCCACGGTAGTTCACGTTACCGAGACGGCGGGCCCGGACTACCCGTGAAGTCGATGAACGCCACCGGCACGCCGCAAGCGCCAGACTGGTTTACCGACACGATCCGGCCGCCCTGCAGCGCCGGGTGCGGCTCGCCGACCGGATACCCCTTCGCCTTGAGGTCCGCTGCCAGATCGTCGATCTCCGTGCACTCGAAGCACAGCCCTGCGATCTCGCCCGGCCGCGGCTCGGTGGGTCGCTCCGACGGACCGATGACCTCGATCACGACATCGCCGGGCCGCATGAAGGCGAACGACGTCTCGCCACGCTGGAACGTCCGCTTCGTCTCGACGCCGAACCACGACGCCATTCGCTCGCTAATCGTGGCGGGGTGCGGCACGCGCAGGACGACGTGATCGATGCGCGTGATGCGGCTCTCCGTCGCTGGCCGCTCGCCCCTCAGCCTTTCTTCGGGCTCGACGACCTCCAGTTGGACCCCATCGAAGGCGTCCGCCGCCAGGTAGCTCAAGCGCCCGGTGAACCCGTCACGCGGCTCCGGATCATCGAGCGCCACGCCACAGTCGCGCAGCTTCGCCACGCCGCCCTCCACGTCGTCGCTCCACAACGCGACGTGGTGCAGGCCTTCGCCGCGCTCCTCGATGAACGTGGCGAACGGCGACGAGGCCTCGAGCGGCTGGATCAGCTCTAGATAAGATCCACCGGCCGCCAGCATCGCCGCCCTAACGCCGCGCGAGGGCATCTCACCCTCTTTGACGACTGGGAGGCCCAGTGCGTCGCGGTAGAGTGCGTAAGCGGCCTCCAGATCGCGCACGGCGATGCCCACGTGGTGGACGTCCCGAATCATGGCCCGATTCTAGCAGGCGCCCCTCCACTGGCGACGTTTGGTGACGTTCGCTTACACTTGGCGGCGACACGCCAACAGAAGGAGCCCCCAAATGAAGATCGAAACCGGCATCATGGCCTCGAACATCGCGGCCTACGCCGAGCAGGCCCGTAGCCTGGAAGCGCTCGGCTACGACGCCGTCGTCGCCCCGGAGGCTGGCCACGACCCCTTCCTGCCGCTGATGACGGTCGCCGAGCACACGGAGACGCTGAAGTTCGGCACGGCCGTGGCGATCGCCTTCCCGCGCAGCCCGATGGTCACCGCCCAACTCGCCTGGGACCTCCAGCGCTTCTCCGGCGGGCGCTTCATGCTCGGACTGGGCACACAGGTGAAGGGCCACAATGAGCGCCGCTACTCGACTCCCTGGCCCTCCCCGCCCGGCCCACGCCTGCGCGACTACCTCGTCACTTTGAAGGCGATCTTCAAGACGTTCCAGACTAACGAGCGCCCGGCTCATGAGGGCCCGCACTACCGCTTCACGCTCATGTCGCCGTTCTTCAACCCCGGGGCGAACGAAGCCGAGCATCTGCCGATCTATATATCGGCCGTCAACCGCTACAACTGCCGGCTCGTCGGCGAGCTGTGCGATGGTATTCGCATGCACCCCTTCAACACCGCCAAGTACACGAAGGAAGTGATCGTCCCGGCGATCGAAGAGGGAGCGAAGAAGGCCGGCCGCGATATCTCCGAAATCGATATCGTCGGCGGCAACTTCATTATCACCGGCGCCAACGAGGAAGAGGTCGAGCGAGCCAAGGGGCCGATCCGCCAGCAGCTCTCCTTCTACGCCTCCACGCGCGTCTACCACCCGGTGCTGGAAATCCACGGCTGGGAGGAGACCGGACAAGAGCTCTTCCGCCTCTCGATGGAGGGCAAGTGGCCGGAGATGGCCGCGGCGATCACGGACGAGATGCTGGAAGAGTTTGCGATCATCGGCACTTACGACGAGCTAGTCCCGAAGATTAAGACGCGATTCGGTGGCGTCCTCAGCACGCTCGGCTTTAGCTTCGGCTTCGGCGCCCGCACCGCGCAGGACGACGAGCGCCTGACCGGGGTCATCCAGGAGCTGAAGCAGATCTGATGGCGGCAACGTCACCCCGCGACGACTTCGCAGCCCTGCCGGGGCGCGGCCTCCGCCTACACTATCGGGACTGGGGCGGCGACGGCCCGCCGCTGCTGCTGCTGCACGGCCTCTCCTCCAACTGCCGCATCTGGGATCTGACTGCGCCGCTCCTGACGGATCGCTTTCACGTCGTCGCGCTCGACCAGCGCAGTCACGGCAGCAGCGACCAGCCGGACGACGGCTACGGCTTCGACGAAGTCACCGGCGACCTTGAGGAGTTCATCGGCACGCTCGCCATCGAGTCGCCGACGATCGTGGGCCACTCCTGGGGTGCCAACGTCGCCCTCGCTTACGCCGTCGATCACCCCGACGCCGTCCGCTCACTCGTTCTGGTCGACGGCGGCGTCATCGACATCTCAGAGCACAGCACCTGGGAGCAGGCGGAGCCACGCATGCGGCCGCCGGAGATCGACGGCACGCCCGTTGAGACGATAGTCGGCTTCATGCGCAACTGGCCACACCTAAAGGACATCTGGAACGACGAGTTGCGCGACATGGTGCTGGCCAACTTCGACATCCGCGAAGACGGCACGATCGCCCGCCCACTGTCGATCGAAAACCACATGAAGATCGCCCACGCTATCTTTGACCAGCAGCCGGCGCATCTCCTTGAGAAGCTCACCTGCCCGCTCCTGGTGATCTCCTGTCAGCAGGAGCCCGCGAACGACGAGGCGAGGCAGTGGCAGAAGCTCCGCGAAGACGGCCTCAAGACGCTGGACAGCGCCGCGCCGAACGCCCGCGTCGTCGTCATGAAGGACACGATCCACGACGTGCCGATCCAGCGGCCGCAGGAGCTGGCCAAGCAGATTTCTGACTTCGCCGCATAAGCCAGGGGCGGACCGTTCCCGGCCCGCCCCGAACTCACCTACGTTGCGCTGGTAGCGCCTTAGTCGTTGAGGTCCTCTGTCTCCTCGCCATTCGTGATGATTAGCGAGATCGCCTTGTCGAACGAATCACGGCTCAGCACCGCATCCCTACCGTCGAAGGCGGCGCTCTCCATCAAGACTGCGACGAGGTCGCGCGCATGGCTCGCCCGCGGCTTCAGGGCCTGTTCGCCGAACAGCTTCTCGATTGCGTAGTCGATCGCGTCGTCCTCCACGGGAACCGCCTTCGCGCGGCACTCGCGGCGCAGGATCTCGCCGAAGTTCGTCTGGTCGGGGTTGGGGACATGCACCTTGTAGAGAATGCGACGCAGTAGCGCGTCGTCCGCCACCTCGCGCACGCGCGCGTTCGTGCTGAATAGCAGCTGGAGCCTGAAGGGAACCGTGAGCTTCTCGCCGGTAGCGAGGCTCAGAGAATCCCAGCCGCGCTCCAGGGGAATCAGCCAGCGAGTCAGCAGGTCCGTCGTCGTCACGCGCTGGCGACCGAAGTCGTCCACCACCAGCACGCCGTTCTGCGCCTTGATGTGCGCGGGTGCCTGGTAGAAGCCCGCCTGCGGGTCGAATCCCAGGTCCAGCGCACTGCGGTCCATCTCCGCGCCGAGAACTATCGCCGGTCGGCGCACCTTCACCCAGCGCCGGTCGAATTCTGATCTTCCCGTTGCCTCAAGATCCGAATCATCTTCCAGCGGGACGTGGATCGACGGGTCGAATACGCGGATCACCTGCCCGTAGGCGTAGATCGCGTACGGCACGTAAGATTTGCCGGCCAGCGCCTTGGAGAAGCTCTCCAGGATCACCGACTTACCGTTGCCGGACGGCCCGTAAAAGAGACTCGTCTTGCCAGAGAACAGGGCGCGCGCGACGGCATCCGAAACGTCGCTCGCTAGCACCAGGTCCTTCACCGACTCCGTGATCTCCTGGCGGCTCACCTCTTGCTTTTCTTCGAACAGTTTCTCCATGGCGCTCGAGTATTGGCTCGCGGTTACCGGCGCCGGGCCAGCGTAGCGAGTGCGCTCCAGCGCTTCTGAGACGTGCGCCTGCCCCCTCTCGGACAGACGATAGCGGTAGTTTCCCGTGTACAGGTCGGACTGGCTGAGAACAACGATCAGCCGCTCCTCGGTGAGCGTCTCCATGATCTGAGAAACGATATCCCCTGCCAGCCCCAGCCGCTTCGCCAGCTGCACTGTGGAAGGTGTGCCGGAGTAATGCATGATCTTCAACGTCAGGTCCGTCAGAAACGCCTTGGAAAGGCCGATCTCGGCGAACGTACGTGGCGCACGCAGGAACGATTCATCATCGTCCGCCTTCGGCACCTCGGTGACCGTCGCCATCGTGCGCGCGATGAACTGCGACATCGAGTCGATGTGCTCATCAGCAGGCGCACTGGCGGGCGCCTCAGTCGTCGAGCCGCGAGACAAGAACGAGGGCAATTCCGTCGTCCCCTGGCCCTCGCCGGCGGGCTCGTCCGGCGGCGGCGCGGCGTCATCCGGGTTGATGCTCTCGTCTTTGAACGTCGATTCGGATTCCATAGTTACCTCGTGTTCTTCCGGATACGCATCGTCTGCCCGCTAATTGGGGGCCAACAACATAGACGCCCCGGCGGGCGCACTCGTTACCGCAGTTCACCAGTTCATCGGCGACGAGCGCTTGTATTTTTCTGCACAAGCTATTGACCTTGAAACTCAGCGGATGCTATAAGAAAGCCAGAGTATTGTTTCGTGATTGAATAGACGAATAGTAACTATAGGATGTGTCAATGGAAATCCCCCCCGTCGTAATCGACCGGCTCCCGCTTTACGCTCGCGCGCTCGCCAGCCTTGAAGCGACGGGGCGCGAGGTGGTTAGCTCGCAGGATCTGGGATACCAGCTCAACGTCACTCCTGCCCAGATCCGTAAAGACCTCAGCTACTTTGGGCGCTTCGGCAAACAGGGCCGCGGCTACAACGTCCGCAGGCTCCTCGAAGAGCTGCGCAGCATCCTCGGCCTCAACCGCCAGTGGCGCATGACGCTCGTCGGCACGGGCCGCCTGGGACGCGCCATCCTGGGTTACGAAGGGTTCGGTCCGCAGGGCTTCCGCATCGTCGAAACGTTCGACTCAGACCCCGAGTGGATCGGCAAGGAGATCAACGGCCTCACGATCAAAGACCCCGCCGAACTCGAACAGGTGTTGGGCGAAACCCCCGTCGACGTCGGCATCGTCGCTGTCCCGGCGGAGACCGCGCAGGCCGTGATCGACCGCCTCGTCGCCTGCGGCGTCCAAGCGATCCTCAACTACGCGCCGGTCGCCGCTCACGTGCCGCCGTCGGTCCACATCAAGCGCATCGATCCGGTGCTCGCCCTGCAGGGGATGACCTACTACCTCAAGGCCGCCGCGGCCCCGCAGAAGTAAGGACGCAGCCGGCCGCGTCCGAATCGGGGCCCGCCAGATGGGAGGCAATCATGCCAAAACATCACATCGAAATCAGCCTGCCGACTAAGCCGCTGAAGAACGTCGACACGACGATTTCCGTCTGGAGCGATAACGAGAAGCTGGGCGAGATGCGGATCTCGCGAGGGAGCCTCGATTGGATACCTTCGGGCGCGCAAAACCCCAGGCGGATTTCGTGGGAGAATCTGGCCTATTTGCTTAACGACCCGAACCGCACGTTGCGAGCGTTGCGCAAGGCGGACGGCGAGTAGTCCTCCCGGCCCGAAGACCCTGCGCGGGAGAGAGCTACGTTAGAGGCTAACCAGCCACTCACCCTCGGCCGGCTGTGCGCGCTTGATCAGGTCAAGGTGCTCCAGCGCGATTCCCGCGCCCATCGCCACACACTCCATCGGGCTGTCCGCCACGTAGCAGGGAATCCCGATCTCCTGCGTGATCAGCCGGTCCAGGTTTCGCAGCATTCCCGTTCCGCCGGACAGCACGATTCCGCGGTCGACAACATCAGAGGCCAGCTCCGGCGGCGTTCGTTCGAGGACCGCTCGCGCCGCGCCAACAATCGACTGCAGCGGGTCCGTCATCGCCTGCGTCACGTCCGACGACGTCACGGTAATCGTGCGCGGCAGCCCGGTGATCTGATCCCGGCCGCGCACCTGGTACGTGATCTCTTCCTCCAGAGGCAACGCACTGCCGATCGCAATCTTCAACTCTTCGGCCGTCCTGTCGCCGACAACGAGATTGTGGCGCCGCTTCACGTAGGCGGCGATCGCGTCGTCCAGACGGTCGCCGGCAACACGGACGCTCTCGCTGACGACTATGCCGTACATCGAGATCACGGCCGCCTCGGTGCGTCCGCCGCCGATATCGACGACCATATGTCCCTGCGGAATGTGCACGGGGATACGCGCGCCTATCGCCGCCGCCAGCGGCTCCGGGATCAGGTGCGCCGGCCGCCGTGCCCCGGCAGCCTCGGCCGCGTCCTGCACGGCCCGCTGCTCGACGCCCGTAACGCCGGCCGGCACGCAGATCATCACCTCAGGCTTGATCATCGAGATGCGGCCCATCACGCGGCTGATGAAGTAGCGGAGCATCGCCTCCGTCGTCACGTAGTCAGCGATCACACCTTCACGCATCGGGCGCACGACTGAGATAGAACCAGGCGTACGGCCCAGCATCTCCCGCGCTTCGGTGCCGACGGCGACGATGCTGTTATCACGCTGCGCCACCGCCACTACCGACGGCTCCGCGATGACGATGCCGCGGCCCTTGACGTACACGAGTACGTTGGCCGTCCCCAGATCCACCCCGATTCGCTTCCCTAGCATTAAATCCTCTCGATGTCCGCGCCGAGTGAGCGCAGCTTTTCGTCAATCCTCTCATATCCGCGGTCCACGTGATGAATGTCCGATATAGTCGTGCGGCCGGTCGCCGCCAGTCCTGCGAGTATGAAGGCAGCCCCCGCCCGGACATCCAGCGCCGACAGCGCCGAACCGCTCAGGGGCGTGGGCCCGGTAATGATAGCAGCGGTCGTACCTGTCGTCACTATCTCCGCGCCCATCTTGCGCAGGTCGCTGATGTACCCGAGCCGGTTGTCGAAGACGCGTTCGTGCACAGTGCTGACGCCGGTCGCCTGGGTTTGCAGCACCGCCATCGGCGCCTGCAGGTCCGTGGGAAAGCCGGGGTACGGCAGCGCCTGCAGCGTGATCGCCTGCAGCTTGCCGCCGGCCTTCACGTGCATCACGTCGCCGGACGTCTGGATGTCGACGCCGGCCTGTCGCAGCTTGGACTCGACGCCCTGCATGTGACCTGGCTCAACGCCCCGAATCTCAGCCTCACCGCCGGTAATCGCCGCGGCGATCGCGAACGTTCCGGCCTCGATCCGGTCCGGAATGATTCGGAAGCGCACACCGTGCAGTGCTCCTACACCGTCTATCACGATGGTGTTCGTGCCGGCACCCGCGATATCGGCCCCCATCTCGTTGAGCATCGCCGCCAGGCTCTGCACCTCCGGCTCAGCGGCCGCGTTCACGATCGTCGTCACGCCCTTCGCGCAGACGGCCGCCATCATCGTGTTCTGAGTGCCCAGCACGCTAGGGTAGTCCGCGAAGAACGTCGAGCCACGCAGTTCCGTCGCCTTCGCCCGAAACATCTCCTGACTCACTTCGGTCTTCGCCCCCAGCGACCGAAAGCCGGCCAGGTGGACGTCGATCGGACGCTGGCCGATGATATCGCCACCCGGCGGCGGACAGCCTGCCTCGCCCAAACGGCCAAGCAGCGCGCCCATTACCAGAAAGCTGCCACGTAGCGTCCCAACAAGCTCCCGATCAGGGCAAGACGACGTGATCTCGGACGCGTTCAGTCGCAACGTGCGATCGCCGGCCCATTCGACCAGGCAACCGAGGCTGCGCAAGACGAGCGCCATCTGCTCGACGTCGTCGATGTTGGGGACGTTTTCGAGGAAACAGTCGTCGGCGACGAGCAGTGAGGCCGCCATAGCGCCGAGGGTCGCGTTCTTGGAGCCGCCGACCTGCACGGTGCCAGACAGGCGCCTGCCACCTTCTAGGACGAGCGTCTGCTCGCGCAGCTTAAGGGTCATCAGCCCCTGATGTTACACCCCGGGCGGGCGGGACTGCCCACCCGGGCTCCGCCGCCGGCGCCGCCTCTCGGACGCGCGCAGGCGCAGGAGCGCCTTCTGCAGCGAGGCTGCGGCGGCCACCAGGTCTTCGGTGTCTCCGCGCTCCTCCAGAGTCCGTTCGGCGCTACGGCGCGCTTCTTCGGCGCGCACGGTGTCGATCTCTTCGGCGCGCTCAGCCGCGTCCGCCAGAATCGTCACGCGGTCGTCCTTAACCTCAAGGAAGCCGCCGGTGATCGCCACGTCGGTCTCTTCGCTGCCCTTGACCAGGCGCATGATGCCCGGCTTGATCAGCGTCAGCAGCGGAGCGTGATTCGGTAGCACGGTCAGCTCGCCCTCGATACCCGGCGCGATGACTTCGTCCACACCGTCCTCGGTGTAGACCTCGCGCTCGGCGGTTACGACGTGTACAGAAAGCGTCATGATTGCTCGCTACGCCGCCTTCTCCGCGGCGGCCATCTTCTCGGCCTCCTCGACCGCTTCGTCGATCGTGCCGGCCATGTAGAACGCCTGCTCCGGCAACGAGTCGTGCTTGCCGTCGAGGATTTCCAGGAAGCCGCGCACAGTCTCCTTCACAGGCACGTAGCGCCCCGGCCGGCCCGTGAAGATCTCGGCCACGTTGAGCGGTTGCGTCAGGAAGCGCTGGACGCGGCGCGCCCGTCCGACGGCGATCTTGTCCTCGTCCGACAGCTCCTCGACGCCGAGGATGGCGATAATGTCCTTCAAGTCCCTGTAGCGCTGCAGCACCTCCAGCACGCCCTGCGCTGCCCGGTAGTGGTCTTCGCCGACGATCTTCGGGTCGAGAACGCGGGAGAACGACGCCAGCGGGTCCACCGCCGGGTACAACCCCTCTTCGACGAGCGCCCTATCCAGCGAGATCACCGCGTCCAGGTGCCCGAACGTGGTCACGATCCCCGGGTCTGTGTAGTCGTCCGCCGGAACGTAGATCGCCTGGAACGACGTGATCGAACCTTTCTTCGTGGACGTGATGCGCTCTTCCAGCACACCCATGTCAGTGGCCAGCGTTGGCTGGTAGCCAACGGCCGAGGGCATGCGGCCCAACAGCGCCGACACTTCCATGTTCGCCAGGATGTAACGGTAGATGTTGTCGATGAAGATGAGCACGTCCTGGCCCATCTCGTCGCGGAAGTACTCGGCCATCGTCACGCCTGTAAGCGCAACTCGCGCGCGCACGCCGGGCGGCTCGTTCATCTGACCGAAGACCAGCGCCGTCTTTTCGATAACGCCGGACTCCTTCATCTCGTTCCACATGTCGTTGCCTTCGCGGGAACGTTCGCCGACACCCGCGAAGACTGAGTAGCCGCCATGCTCGCTGGCGATGTTGCGGATCAGCTCCTGGATGATGACGGTCTTGCCCGTGCCGGCGCCGCCGTAGGCGCCAACCTTGCCGCCCTTGGTGAACGGTGATACCAGGTCGAGAACCTTGATGCCCGTCTCCAGCAGCTGCGGCGTCGTCTCGCGCTCTTCTAGCGTTGGCGGCGGCCGGTGGATCGGCCAGTGCTCTTCCGCTTTGACCTCGCCCATATTGTCGATCGGCTCGCCGAGGACGTTCATCAGCCGCCCCAGGGCCACCTCGCCGACGGGCACGGTAATCGGCTCGCCCGTGTCCAGCGCTTCGGCGCCGCGGGGCAGACCGTCGGTAGTGTCCATCGCCAGCGCGCGCACCCAGTTGTTCCCCAGGTGCTGCTGAACTTCGACGACCAGGTTGGAGCCGTCCGGCATCGCAACGTTGAGCGCGTTGTAAACCCCGGGCAGCTCGTCAGGCGGGAACTCGATGTCCACCACCGTCCCGATCACCTGCACGACCTGTCCTTTTGCTCCCTTGGCCATATCGACCTCCGTTCCCTTCTCCTACGTCAGCGCTTCCACGCCGCCGACGATGTCCAAAAGCTCGTTCGTGATGCTCTCCTGGCGCGCCCTGTTGTATTCAAGACTCAGGTCTTCCACCAGCTCAGTTGCGTTGTCAGATGCGTTGCGCATCGCTACCATCCGCGCCGACTGTTCGCTCGCCCCCGCCTCCAGGATCGCGTCGTAGATCTCCCGTTCGAGGTAGCGGGGCAGCAGCTCTTCCAGCACCTCAGCGCGGCCGGGTTCGTAGATGTAGTCGACCGCTTGAGTCGCTGTCGGCGGCTCAATGGGGAGCAGGCGCCGGACCTGCGGCTGCTGCGTAACAGTGTTTACGAACTCCCCGTAGATGATCCATGCCTCGTCCGCGGCACCCGAGATGAACTCTTCGATCGTCACTTGCGCGATCGGCCGGATGTCCTCATACGCAGGGTAGTCGCCCAGCTCGAGGAATTCGGCGATGATCTCCTGTCCCGTGCGCCGCATGAAGTCGCGCCCCTTGCGGCCAACGGCGGTGACGCGAACGGGCGTGCCTTCGCGCTCCATGACGAACTGCGCCGCGCTCCGTACAAGGTTCCCCGGAAGCGCGCCGGAGAGGCCCCGGTTCGGCGTCACCAGAATCAGGTCCACAGCCCGGATTTCGTCCCGCGCCCGGATCAACGGGTGGCGGTCGGCCGGGTCGATCTGTGACAGCGTCTCCGCCAGGTCTGCCAGCACCCAGCGCATGCGCTCCGCGTACGGTCTCGCGGCCAGCGCGTTAAGCTGGGCGCGGCGCATCTTCGAAGCCGCCACCAGCTCCATCGCACGGGTGATCTTCGCCGTGCTCTGGACGGAGCGAATCCGCCGCCGCGTTTGCCTTAGCTGTCCGGCTCCCACGTCTTAGTAGGCTCCCGTGTCCTTGAACGCCTGGATCGCCGCCTTCAGCTTCTCTTCCGTCGCGTCCTCCAGCAGGCCGGTCTCCTCGATTGCCTTGAGAACGTCCGGGTTGTTGGACTCGATGAAGCTGAGGAAGGCATCCTCGAAGTCGCGAATCTTGGCCGGCTCCACGTCATCCGTGTAGCCGTTCACCACCGCGTAGATTATCGATACTTCCTGGCCCAGCGAAAGCGGGCTGAACTGCGGCTGCTTGAGAATCTCGGTCAGCCGCTGCCCCAGCTCCAGCTGGCGCCGCGTCGCCGGGTCAAGCTCGGCGGTGCCGAACTGGGCGAACGCTTGCAGCGCGCGGTACTGCGCCAGTCCCAGGCGCATGCCGCCGGCCACCTGGCGCATCGCCTTCGTCTGCGCCGCCCCACCGACCCGAGATACCGAAAGGCCAGCGTTGATCGCCGGCCGGATGCCCGCGGCAAAGAGGTCGCTCTCCAGGTAGATCTGCCCGTCCGTTATCGAAATAACGTTGGTCGGCACGTAAGCCGAGACGTCGCCGGCCTGCGTCTCGATGATCGGCAGCGCCGTCAACGAGCCGCCGCCGTGCTCGGCTGAAAGCTTGGCGGCGCGCTCCAGCAGGCGGCTGTGCAGGTAGAAAACGTCACCGGGGTAGGCCTCACGTCCCGGTGGCCGCCGCAAGAGCAGCGACATCTGGCGGTACGCCCAAGCGTGCTTCGACAAGTCGTCGTAGATGATCAGGGCGTCCTTGCCCTGCTCCATGAACTCTTCTCCAATGGCACAGCCGGCGTAAGGCGCGATGTATTGCAAAGCCGCCGGATCCGCAGCGTTGGCGGCCACAACGACGGTGTGCTCCATCGCCCCGTTCTCTTCCAGGATGCCGATCACCTGCGCCACCTTGGACGCCTGCTGGCCGATCGCGACGTAGATGCAGATCACGTCGCGGCCCTTCTGCGAGATGATCGTGTCGAGGCAGATTACCGTCTTGCCGGTGAAGCGGTCGCCGATCACGAGTTCGCGCTGGCCGCGGCCGATCGGCACCATGGCGTCGATCGCCTTGACGCCGGTGTGCAGCGACTCGTTCACGCTTTCGCGCATCGCGACGCCGGGTGCGATCCGCTCGACCGGGCGGGCCTTGTCGCTGGGCACGGGACCCTTGCCGTCAAGCGGCTGGCCCAGCGGATCGACGACGCGGCCGATCAGCCCATCGCCGACGGGCACCTCGATGATGCGCCCGGTGGAGCGCACCTCGTCGCCTTCCTTGATTTCGATGTGATCACCAAGCACGATCGCGCCGACGGTGTCCTCTTCCAGGTTCAGGGCCAGGCCCATCACCGTCTTCGTGGCGCCGGACTCGTCCTGCGTGCGGAACTCCAGCAGCTCGTTGTAGACCGCGTTACGCAGGCCGTACACCTGCGCGATGCCGTCGCCGGCTGACACAACGCTGCCGACGTCGACGGCCGTCAATTCGCCGCCAAACTGCTCGATCTGCTGTTTGATTATCGATGCGATTTCTTCTGGTCTTACCGCCATAGCTTCCTCCGGCTAGTCGCCTAAGCTTCGCTTGTCTCCAAATTTCGTAACCATTCCCTTATGTGCGCTGCGTGCTCCCTGTAGTGCCCGGAAGTGTCGCCCACGAAGAAGACCGCTGCCTCCTGGCCGCGCAGCTTTACGTTGAGCTTCTCCTCCGGCGCATCGTCCAGGCAAGCGTTCGCGTCTTTATAGTTGCGCAGAAACTCCGCTCGCACTTCCATGAACGAACGATCCTTGCGGATGTTGTATTCGCGCTCGTTCCATTCGTCCGTCCAGTTGTCGCCTTCGCCGACGACAATGTCCTTGACCCGGTTCTCGCAGACGCAGCGCAGCATGTCGGCGGCGCGCCCGGACCAGAAAGCGATGTGTCCCAACAGGTCCTTCAGCGTCCAACTCTCGACGACTCCGGGCTTCTCGCGGTCATCTTTGGATACCGAATCCACGGCCGCAGTCAGGTCGGCCCACGCGTGCTCCAGCTCCCGGTGAACCTCGACTTTGTTAGCCATTTACGACCTCACTCCAGCAAGCTGCTGCTTCAGCTCCAGCAGCCGGTTCCTTGTGCTGCCGTCGATCAGCCGGTCGCCGATGCGGACAACGACGCCACCCAGGATATCCTCGTCGACATCTGTCTCGACGACGACTTCGCCGCCGGCGATCTCCGCCAGCTTCTTCTTCACGACTGCCAGCTCTTCGTCAGTGAGCGGCACGGCTGTCGTCACCGTGGCGTGAGAAATACCGCGCGCCTCATCCAGTAGCTCCTGGTAGGCGTCTGCGATGCCTGGAGCAAGCGAGGTCCGTACTCGCCGCAGCAGGATAAGGGCGAGGCTGAGGACTTCCTTCTCTACGCCCTCAAGCGTGTTTTGCACGAGCGCCTGCTTTTCCTTTGGCGGCACCTGCGAATTGAGGAAGAACGCCGTGGCCTGCGGGTCGGAGAAGAGCGCGGACATGGCGCTCAAGCCATCCGACCACGCCTCTTCCGTCCCGCTCTCGCGGGCGATCAAGTATGCCGCTTCAGCGTAGCGCTTGGCCGCGACGTCACGAATCAATTCTGCGACGACCCTCCCGCGCCCGTCTGACCGTCGCCACCCGTGGGCGCGTCGGCCAACACTTCCTCGATGATCTCGCCGTGCGCCTTGCGATCCAGGCTGCGCTTAATCACGCGCTCGGCGGCGGTGATCGTGAGGTCCGCGAACTCTTTCCGCAGGTCGCTGATCGCCGCGTCCCGTTCCAGCTGGATCTCCTGACGCGCGCGTTCGATCATCTGGTCTGAGTCGGCGCGGGAGGCTTCCCGCCCCTCGTCTTGAATGCGTGAGGACGCCTGTTGCGCCTGGGTAATGATCCCCTGCGCCTCCTGGCGGGCGCGCGACATCTCCGCCGCCACCTCTGTCTCCGTCTCGCTGAGTCGCGACTTCGCCTCTTCGGAGGCCGAAAGTCCTTCCTCGATGCGCTTCTTGCGCTCGTCCAACATCGGGAAGAGGAAGCGCCTTGTGAGCCAGGTGAAGAGGATCAAGAGGATACCGAAGTTGATCAGCTGCGCCACTAGACCCGGCAAGTTAATGCCCAGCGCGCCGATCCCCTCCGCTTCCAGGAATACGGGTACCATAGTTACCTTCCGATCTCTCTGATCGTTCGCCCCTTATGCAGTCGCTAGAACACGAAGCCGATCATGATCGCCACGACAAGGCAGTAAATGCCGATAGCCTCGGCAAACGCCAGCCCCAGGATCATGTTCGTCTGAATCACAGGTTGGGCGTCCGGGTTGCGGCCTAACGCGTCCATCGCGCGGCCGACCAGGTTACCGATTCCCAACCCCGGCCCGAGCGCACCCAGGCCCATGACGATTGCGGCAGCCATGAACTTCATGCCATCGTCTGTAATCCCACCGCCTGTTGTCTCCTGCAGTGCCAGACGGCCGGCCTCGACCGCTGGTGGCACCATCGCGAGAATGACCTCCATTTAGATCCTCCTTGTGATCTGCTCTGATATCGAAATTAGATCCATGGTTAGTGCGCGGCCTCCACGGCCGCACCGGCCTCCGAGCCTGCGGGTGCGTGATCTTCGTCGTGCTCGCCGTGGATGCTCACCGCCATCACCGCGAAGACGAGCGTCAGCATGGCGAAGATGAACGCCTGAATGGCGCCAACGAAAATCTCGAGCCCGTAGAACGGCAGCGTCAGTATGATCGGCGTCAGGAATGTGAACATTAGAATTATGACCTCGCCAGCGAACATGTTCCCGAAGAGACGGAAGGTGAAACTGACAAGCCGGACAAGCTCCGAGATCAACTCCAGTATCCCGACGAAGGCGTCGATGACACCGTCCATGAGGAGACCCGGCTTGAAGGTGAAGATCGCCCGGCCCAGCTTGCCAAAGTTGAGGAACTTGCGCCCGTAGGTGAAGAGCCCCAGCGAAGAGATGCCCCAGAACTCCACCGCTATGAACGAGGCGATCGCGATCGCCAGCGGCGTGTTGAGGTCCGTGTTGGGCCCACGAAAGACGGGTATCAGCTCGCCGACGAAGTTGCCATCCGTCGCCGCTTCTTCGAAGTGTTCGACGGCGTCCGCGTCGTCCTCCTTGATCACTGTTGAGTCGTCGCTGATGCGTAGGTTGCCGGGGTTCGAGAACTTTATGTAGTGCAGATCGATCGGGCCCAGCTCGATATCCTCGAAGACGATCCCCTCGACGAAGCCGTGATCCTCGATCTGCTCCTCCACCGGCGTGTCGTGTCCCACCCAGCCGATGACGTTGAAGACCGGCGTCAGCGACATCCAGTTGGAGATAAGGATGAAGAAGAAGATCGTCGCCACGAACGGAAAAAAGCGCCGACCGTTCTCATTGCCGGCGATTCCCGTCACGATGTTGTAGAAGGCCTCCAGGGCAGCCTCAAAGAGGTTCTGGATACCGCTTGGCACCAGCTCCCACTTGCGCGTGGCGGCGAAGACGGTTCCTACGATCAGCACCACAATCAACCAGCTGGTGATCATAGTGTTCGTGATGCCGACGGGGCCGAGCGTCGTCAGGGTCTCAGCGCTGATCGCTATGTGGGGCGTCGGCCCGCGCAGGAACACCATGCCAAATAGGAAAGCAAGCAGGATTCCTGCTATCGCCAGCCATCTATTCATGGGCGTCTTTCGCTCTGCTTCCTCTACCTTTTCCGATCGCTTCCATCAGCAAGAAATAGCCGCCCCAGAACGCCAGCAGAAGTCCCCCGAACAGCCCAATTAGCGTGAAAATCGGCTCCGTGCCGAGCCAGCCGTCAACGAGGACTCCACCGCCGATGCCACCGATGATGCTAAGGGCGACGTACCACCCCAGACCCATCAATCTCATCGTCTGAGGAAGCTTCTGCATCGTCACGGCGAACGCCTCCATCTGGTGCGGGATTTCTCGCATTGCGCAGAATATCACAAAGTCTGTTTAAGGTCGACCAGAGACTGGTCGACAGCGCATCACGCCGCGATCTCTAAGCCCTATCCAGGCGCAGGTTAGCTCCGTTCGCAGATCGACGCGCCACGGAGCGGAGCGGGCTAGCCTTTCTTCCCGAAGTCCTCCAGGTCAAGGCCTTCGATGACGTCGCGGAACGGGCTGAGCTTCTCCAGCTCTTCAGGCGAGGCTTCTTTGCTCTCTTCGGTGTCGCTCACGCCTTCGATCGTGCCGCTCTCCTCGTCCAGCCTTACGCCCGCCTTCTCCAGCACCGACTCATCGGCGTAGATCGGCACCTGCGCCCGCACAGCGAGCGCGATCGCGTCGCTCGGCCGTGCGTCGATGTCCACCGAACGGCCGTCCACCTTCAGGACGATCTTGGCGAAGAAAGTGTCGTTGGAGAGGTCGTTGACGAAGATATGCTCGATGCTGCCGCCCAGCTCTTCGATGACGGTGCGCAGCAAGTCGTGCGTCAGCGGACGCGCCACCTGCACATCCTGCAGCCGGACGGCGATCGCATCTGCCTCCGCCGGACCTATCCAGATCGGCAGATAGCGGTCAGATTCCTTTTCCTTCAAGATCACCACGCGCTGATAGTTCATCAAACTCACGCGTATGCTCTCGATGGTCATCTCGACCACTACTGCCACCTCCGAAAATCTAGGTAATTTCGATAC
>CBDTZZ010000002.1:0-17287 GCA_965365035.1 uncultured bacterium
GCCTTCTCCCGTCGAGGTGCCGGCCATCACAGGTACCGACCCGGCGACGGACGAACTGATCGAACGCGAGCCTAACCCCGACGAGCCGTTCTCCGCGCTGGCCTTCAAGATAGTCGCCGACCCGTACGTCGGCCGGCTCGTCTACTTTCGCGTCTACTCCGGCGTCGTCAAACAAGGCGGGGTGGTGCTTAACAGCAGCCGAGGGCAGAAAGAGCGCCTGGGCCGCATCCTGCGAATGCACTCCAACCGGCGCGAAGAGCTGACGGAGATCTCGGCAGGGCAGATCGCCGCCACAGTCGCCCTCAAGAACACGTTCACCGGCGACACGCTGTGCGACCTAAAGAATCAGATCCTACTTGAGGCGATCAAGTTCCCGGAGCCGGTGATCGCCGTCGCCATCGAACCGAAGACCAAAGAAGACCAGGAACGTATGGGCGAGGCGCTCGTGCGGCTGGTCGAAGAGGATCCGACGTTCCATGCCCGATACGATGACGAGACCGGTCAGACGATCATCTCCGGCATGGGCGAGCTGCACCTGGAGATCATCGTCGACCGCATGCTGCGCGAGTTCAACGTGCAGGCGGACGTCGGCCGGCCGGAAGTGGCCTACAAGGAGACGATCAGAGAGACCTCCGATGCAGAAGGGCGCTTCGTGCGCCAGACCGGCGGCCGTGGCCAGTTCGCCGTCGTTAAGCTTCACGTCGAGCCGCTAGAGCGCGGCACCGGCATCGAGTTCGAGAACAAGATCGTTGGCGGTGCAGTCCCGCGCGAGTTCGTCTCGGCCGTTGAGCACGGCGTCCGCGAGGCGCTGGAGACTGGCGTCAAGGCGGGCTATCCCGTCGTCGACGTCAGGGTAGAGCTTGTGGACGGGCAGCATCACCCTGTAGACTCGTCCGAGTTGGCCTTCAAGATGGCGGGGTCCCTGGCAATCCAGGAAGCGACGAAGAGGGGCCGTCCTGTTCTTCTCGAGCCCGTCATGAAGGTAGAGGTGGCGACACCTGATGAGTTCTTCGGCGAAGTCTTGAGCGACGCCAGTTCTCGTCGGGGTCAGGTCTCCGACGTGGACCATCGCGGCCACCTGCGTGTGATTTTGGCGCATGTCCCCCTGGCGGAGACGTTTGGCTATGCCACGACATTGCGCTCCGTCACGCAAGGCCGCGCGAGTTACACGATGGAGTTCGACCACTATAACCAGGTTCCCGCGTCCATCGCCGAACAGGTGTCGGGGCGCATGCAAGGGGCGGTACGGAGATAACAGATGGCACGGCAAAAGATTAGGATTCGCCTCAAGGCGTTCGACCACCGCATTCTGGATCAGTCTGCGGTACTCATCGTTGAGGCCGCTGAGCGCACCGGCGCTGCCGTGGCCGGTCCTATCCCTCTGCCCACTCATATCGAAAAATACACCGTGATCCGCGGGCCAAACATCGACAAAGACTCTCGCGAGCAGTTCGAGACCCGGACGCACAAGCGCATCATCGAAATCCTGGAGCCGTCTCCTAAGACGGTCGACGCCCTGATGCGGCTGCAGCTGCCGTCCGGCGTGGACATCGAGATCAAGCTATGAGCGTTGAAGGACTGCTGGGCCGCAAGATCGGCATGACGCAGATCTTCGAGGACGACGGCACGTCCGTGCCGGTTACCGTCATCGACACCGCTTCCTGCACGATCGTCCAGGTGAAGACGAAGGAGAACGACGGCTACGAGGCCGTACAACTCGGCTTCGGCGAGCGCAAGCGCGTGACCAAGCCCCTCCAGGGCCACATGAAGGACTACGGTAAGTTCCAGGTTCTCCGCGAGTTCGGCACAGATGATATCGCGGCGGCCGAAGCCGGCGTTAAAGTCGGTTGTGACATCTTTGAGGTCGGCGATCTCGTCGACGTGTCCGGAGCGAGCAAGGGCAAAGGATTCGCCGGCGTCGTCAAGCGCCACGGTTTCCGCGGCGGCCCCAAGACGCATGGCCAGTCCGACCGCCACCGCGCGGCGGGCTCCATCGGCGCCGGCACTGACCCAGGGCGCGTAATCAAGGGCAAGCGGATGGCTGGTCACATGGGCACCGGCGAGGCAACGGTCAAGAACCTGAAGGTCGTTCGGGTCGACGCCGACAAAGGCGTCCTCCTCGTTCGTGGCGCGGTACCGGGCAACGAAGGCATCGTCGTCCGCGTACGCCGCTCGTCAGCACTGAAGGTCAAGCAATGAAACTGCCCGTAATGAACGCCGAGGGCAAAGAGCTGCGAAAGCTTGACGTCGACGACAGCGTCTTCGGCATCAAACCTAACGGCACCGTCGTCCACCAGGCCTACGTCAGGCAGCGCAACAACCAGCGCGCCGGCACGGCGCAAACGAGGACGCGCGGCGAGGTCGTGGGCAGCACGCGAAAACTCCACCGCCAGAAGGGCACTGGACGCGCCCGCGCTGGCACCGCCGGCTCTCCGACGCGCGTCGGTGGTGGCACGGCGTTTGGACCGCGCGTACGAGACTACAGCCAGGCGATGCCGAAGAAGATGCGGCGCCTGGCGATCCGGTCCGCGCTCTCGGGCAAGGCGGCCGACGGCCAGCTTGTGGTCATCGACCAGCTCGCCTTCGAGACGCCAAAGACGAAAGAGATCTCCCGCATCCTGCGCAACGTCGGCATCGAGCGCTCAACGCTCATCGTGACTAGCGAGTCCGACCGCACGGTGCTGGCCAGCACGCGCAACCTACACCGCACGAAAGTACTGCCGGCGCGCTACCTCAACGTCGGCGATATGCTCAACCATCAGAGTCTTCTCATCACCGTGGACGCGGTACGCATCGCTGAGTCGCTGTGGGCTGTCGCTGGTGCCAAGGTGGCCAAGAAGCCCGCCAAGGCCGCCGGCAAGAAGGCTGCCGCCAAGCCGAAGGCCGCGGCCAAGTCTGATGCACCGGCCAAGCCGAAGAAGGCTGCTGCCAAGACTCGCGCCGCGGCAAAGCCGAAGGAAGAGGGCGCCACCAAGAAGACGACCACTCGCGCTCCCAAGGCGAAGGCGTCAACCGCGGACAAGCCGAAACGGGCGACCCGCGCCAAGGCGAAGGCCGCCGACGGCGAGGAAAAGCCGAAGAAGACTCGCAGCCGCACGACGAAGAAGACGGAAGAGAGCGAGGGCTAGCCTGTGGCAAAGCCATTGAACCCGCTCGCCGTCCTCGTCCGGCCCCTGATCACCGAGAAAGCGACCCGCTTGGGCGCCGACAACAAGTATTGCTTCGAAGTGCGAAAAGTCGCCAACAAGGCGCAGATCAAAGAGGCCGTGGAAAAGGGCTTCGACGTCAAAGTAGTGAACGTCAACGTGATGATCATGAAGGGCAAACCGAAGCGTGTTCGCGGCAACCGCATCATGCACCGGCCCAACTGGAAGAAAGCCGTCGTCACGCTGCACCCGGACGACAAGCTAGAGCTATTTGAGGGCGTATAGAGATGGCCGTTAAGCAGTACAAGCCCACTTCACCCGGCCGCCGTGGCGCGACCGGCTATACGTTCGACGAAATCACCCGCAGCAAGCCGCTGAAGTCGCTCACATTCGGCAAGAAGCAGAACGCGGGCCGTAACAACCGTGGGCGCATCAGCGTGCGTCACCGCGGCGGCGGTCACAAGAGGCGTCTGCGCAACATCGACTTCAAGCGCGATAAGCACGGCATACCGGCGAAGGTCGCTTCCGTTGAGTACGACCCGAACCGCACAGCGCGTATCGCCCTCCTCCACTACGTGGACGGGGAGAAGCGCTACATCATCTGGCCGGCCGGTCTCAAGGTCGGCGACACGGTAGTCTCCGGGCCCGACGCCGAGATCAAGACCGGAAACGCCCTGCCGCTGAGGAACATCCCGGCCGGCACGATCGTCCACAACCTGGAGATGCACAAGGGCAAGGGCGCGCAGCTCGTGCGCGGCGCCGGCGGCTCAGCGCAGCTCCTGGCCCGCGACGAAGAAGCCTACGCGCTCGTCCGGCTACCGTCAGGCGAGGTCCGCCGCATCCTGGCCGACTGCATGGCGACGATCGGCCAGGTGGGTAACTCGGAGCACAGCCAGATCAAGCTCGGCCGCGCCGGCCGCAAGCGGCTCATGGGCCGCCGGCCGCACGTCCGAGGCAGCGCTATGAACCCGCGGGACCACCCTCACGGCGGTGGTGAAGGCAAAGCACCGATCGGCCTGCCCGGGCCCAAGTCGCCCTGGGGCAAGCCGACTCTGGGTGCGCGCACGCGTCGCCGCAAAGACACGAACAAGTACATCGTCAGGCGGAGGTACGACGTCTAATGTCACGATCCACGAAAAAGGGCCCCTACGCCGACCCCAAGCTGATCGCCAAGATTCATGCGTTGCAGGCCAGCGGGAACAGAGAAGTGATCCGCACCTGGTCGCGCCGCTCGACGATCCTTCCGGAGATGGTCAGCATGACGATCGCCGTTCACGACGGCCGCCGTCACGTGCCCATCTTGATCACCGAGAATATGGTCGGCCACAAGCTGGGAGAGTTCGCGCCGACGCGCACCTTCCGCGGCCACACCGCCAAGACAGCCGCCTCAACGCAAGTGAGGAAGATCTAGCGATGGTTGCAGTACGCTCCTTCGCCCGCAGCGCGCCGGCCTCGCCGAAGAAGCTGCGCCTCATCCTCAATGAGATCCGCGGCAAGCGCGTGGACGAGGCGATGTCAATCTTGCGGTTCATGACATCACCACACTCCGAGCTGATCGCCAAGTCGGTCCGCTCGGCTGCTGCCAACGCCGAGAACAACTTCGACATGGACCCGCGCCGCCTGATCATAATCGAGGCATTCGCCGGCGACGCCGACAAGGTGCGTCGCCTGCTGCCGCGTGCTCGCGGCCGCGGCGACATCATGCGCCGCCGCAGCTCCAACGTCACCATCATTGTGGATGAAGCAGAGGAGAACTAGATGGGCCAGAAAGTTCACCCCAACGGCTTCCGCCTCGGATACATCTACGACTGGAAGAGCAAGTGGTACGCGGACAAGAACTACACCGAGCTTCTCCACGAGGACCTCGGCATCCGCAAAAGGATCAAGGAGATGCTCCCGGACGCCGGCATCGCTAAAGTCGAGATCGAGCGCAACGCTAACCAGGTGACTGTGTCGATCAATACGGCGCGCCCCGGCATCGTCATCGGGCGCGGCGGCCAGCGCGTCGACGAGCTGCGAACGAGCCTTGAGAAGCTGACCGGCCGCAAGCTGCGCGTCAACATCAGCGAAATCCGCGTGCCGGAGATCGAGGCACCTCTCGTCGCCCGCGCCGTCGCGGAGCAGATCGAGCGCCGCGTCTCTCACCGCCGGGCGATCAAGCAGGCAGCCGGGCGCGCTATGCAGCGTGGCGCCCAGGGCGTGCGCATTCGCGTCGCCGGCCGCCTCGGCGGCTCCGACATGGGGCGCGTCGACACAGAGCGCCAGGGCCGCGTGCCGCTGCACACTCTCAAAGCTGACGTTGACTATGGCACTTCAGAAGCGAAAACGACGCTGGGTCGCATCGGCGTCAAAGTCTGGATCTACAAAGGCGACAAGATCGCCGAAGAACGCGAACGGCTTCGCGCCGCCGCCCAGGCTGCTGCCGCCGAAGAGGCTGAGGCCGCCGAAGATGGCACAACGGCCCCAGCAGCAGCTGAAGCTGAAGCGCCCCCTGCTGCCGAGGCCGCGGAGGCGCCGCAGAAGGCCGCCGAATCAGACTCCGCGGAGGCGAAGCCAGCTGCAAAGCCGGAGCCTGCCGCAAAGGCGGAGCCCGCAGCTGAGGATAAGCCGGCGGCGACTGAAAAGCCGCAGCCGAAAGTGACGACCGAGGAGAGCGATGCTTCAGCCTAAACAGACGAAGTACCGCAAGGCACATCGCGGCCGCCGGCGGGGCATTGCCCAGACAGGCAACGTGGTCACCTTTGGTGACTACGGTCTGCAGGCGCTTGGCGCATGCTGGATGACCAACCGTCAGATCGAGGCCGGCCGTCGTGCCATCACGCGCTACGTGAAGCGTGGCGGAAAGCTCTGGATACGCGTCTTCCCGGACAAGCCGATAACCAAGAAACCGCTGGAAGTACGACAGGGAAAAGGTAAGGGGCCCGTCGAAGGCTGGGTCGCTGTCGTCAAGCCGGGCCGCATGATCTACGAGATATCCGGCGTCAGCGAAGAGATCGCGCGCGAGGCGATGAGGTTGGCCGCTCAGAAGCTGCCGATCAAAGTCCGCTTCATCGGAAGGAGGGAGTTCTAGCCGTGGCCAAGAAGATCAAGGGCAAGGTTGAAGAGATCCTTAAGATGTCCGACGAAGACCTGCAGAAGCAGGTGGACGAATCTTATCGACGGCTATTCTCGCTGCGCCTCCAGAAAGAGACGCTGCAACTGACCAACCACCGGCAGATACCGGCCACCAAACGAACGATCGCCCGCCTGAAGACGTTTCAGCGCCAGCGCGAGCTATCGAAGCCGAGCGAGGGAGAGGCGTCATGACGGCCGAAGCCAAGAAATACGGCGGCCGCAAGACGCGCGAAGGCACCGTAGTCAGCCACGCCATGGAGAAGACCGTCGTCGTCTCTGTCGCCTCGGCCACCCGCCATCGCCTCTACAAGAAGATAATGCGAAGCAACCGCAACTACATCGTGCACGACGAAGACGGTGAGGCCCACAGAGGCGATCGCGTTCGCATCGTCGAATCAGAGCCGATCTCCAAGACCAAGCGCTGGCGCCTGATCGAGGTGCTGCGTCAGGTGGACCTGCCGGATCTCGCTCCGGAAGAGATCGACCTGGAGGTCATCGGCGAAGTGAAGGCGAAAGAGGAAAAGGCTCCGGAAGTGGTCGCCCCCGCAGCGGCGGCCGTCGCTGAGACTCCCGTAGAGCAGCCCGCGGCCGAAGCGGCGGACGAAGCCGCCCAGCCAGCCGAAACTGAGACCACAGAGATCGAGCTTCCAGAAGAGTTGAAGACTACCGAAGACGTGCCGGCCGAGCCCGAAGCGCCTGCTGCCGAGGACGCAGCGGCTGCTCCGGACGAGGCTGTCGCTGAAGCGCCGACAGCGGCCGAAGAACCGGCCGCCGACGCCACAGAGGCCGAAGGGCCAAAGGACGAGGGCAAAGCGGAATGATCCAGAAGTACTCCCGCCTGCGCGTGGCTGACAACTCGGGCGCCAAGCAGATACGCGTCATCCAGGTTCTGGGTGGTTCGCGACGCCGCTACGGTAGAGTCGGCGACGTCATCGTCGCCTCCGTGAAGCTGGCGGCACCCAACAGTGCTGTGAAGAAGGGCGAAGTGGTGAAAGCCGTCGTCGTTCGCACAGCACAGCCGTGGCGCCGTGGTGACGGCTCCTACATTCGCTTCGACGAGAACGCTGCCGTGATCCTGGAGGACGACTTCAACCCGCGAGGGACGCGCATCTTCGGCCCGGTGGCGAGGGAGCTGCGCGATCGCAACTTCATGAAGATCGTATCGCTGGCTCCGGAAGTGGTATAGACGTGAACAAGATACGCAAGCTAGACACCGTAATCGTGACCAAGGGCAAGGACCGCGGCGTCACGGGCGAGGTGCAGGGCGTGTTGCCGCCCGGCAAGAAGACGGACAAGTACGGCCGGCCCCGCCCAGCCAGGCTCGTCGTCGCCGGCGTCAATATCGTCAAGCGGCACCAGAAGTCGACCGGCCCGCAGAAGCCTGGGGGGATCATCGAGCGCGAGGCGCCGATCTCCTCGACGAACGTCGCGCTCATCTGCGCGGCCTGTGGGAAGCCGACGCGCGTCGGTCTTCGGCCACTGCCAGGCGGCGGCAAGACGCGTTTCTGCAAGAGTTGCGACGAGAACATCGATTGAGTGAGGCGAAGTTGGTCACCAGAGTAGAACCCCGGATGAAGGCGATCTACAAAAGCGACGTGTTGCCTGTGCTCATACAGGAGTTCAGCTACGCAAACGTCATGCAGGCGCCTCGTCTGGACAAGATCAACCTCAACATTGGTCTCGGCGAGGCTGTGTCCGAAGCGAAGTCGCTCGACGCCGCCGTCAACGATATCGCCACGATCTCCGGCCAGCGGCCGGTGATCACGCGCGCCAAGAAGTCGATCTCTAACTTCAAGCTGCGCGAAGGTATGCCCATCGGCGTCACGGTGACGCTGCGCAACGACCGCATGTGGGAGTTCTTTGACCGCATGGTCAACGCGGCGCTTCCGCGCGTCAGGGACTTCCAGGGCGTTTCGCCCAACTCCTTCGACGGCCGCGGCAACTACAGCATGGGCCTGCGCGAGCAGCTGATCTTCGCCGAGCTTGATTTCGACAAAATCGATAAGATAAGAGGCATGCAGATTACAATCGGGACGACGGCAACCACCGACGAAGAGGCGAAGAGGCTGCTCGAACTGTTGGGCATGCCCTTCGCAGAGCGCGGATAACGGGGAGCAAGACGTGACACGAAAAGCCCTCTACGAAAAGACGTTCAACAAGACGCCGAAGTTCCCGGGGCGTCACCGCAGCCGCTGCCGCCTCTGTGGCCGGCCGCGCGCTTACATGCGCCGCTTCGCCCTCTGCCGAATCTGCTTTCGCGAGCAGGCTCTGTTGGGCCACCTGCCGGGCGTCAAGAAGTCGAGCTGGTAAGAGAACATGGTCACTGATCCCATCGCCGACATGCTAACCCGCATCCGCAACGCGCTCGTAGCGCGGCATGACTTCACGGACATCCCGGCCTCCAAGGTCAAGGAGTCGATCGCCTCCGTCTTGAAGAGGGAAGGCTACATCGCGAGCTACGAGGAGCGAGAGGGAGAAGACGGATTCGGCAGCATCCGCGTCCAGCTGGCATACACGGGCAAGAAAGAGCCCGTGATCGTCGGCCTTAACCGCGTCAGCAAGCCGGGCCTGCGTGTTTACACATCCCGCAGCGAAACGCCGCGGGTCTACGGGGGCCTTGGTATCGCCATTCTGTCCACGCCGGAAGGTGTGATGACGGGAAAGGACGCGCGAAAGCGCGGCGTGGGCGGCGAAATACTGTGCTATGTGTGGTAACGAACGATGTCTAGAGTAGGCGCCAACCCGATCGCCGTTCCCAAGGGAGTCGAGGTCAAGATCGACGGCTCGCAGGTCTCCGTAAAGGGACCGAAGGGCCAGCTCTCGTGGGGTTTCCAGAGCGAGATCACCTTCAAGCAAGAGAACGACCAGATCATCGTCAGCCGGCCGTCCGACCAGGCGCGCCACAAGGCGATGCACGGCCTCTCTCGCACGCTGCTGGCCAACATGGTTCTGGGCGTCACCGAAGGCTTCTCCAAGACACTGGAGATGCACGGCGTCGGCTACAGGGCGCAGATGAAGGGCAAGGACCTGGAAGTAAGCGTCGGCTTCTCGCACCCCGTTAACGTCTCGCCGCCGGAAGGCGTCGAGTTCGAGGTCGACGGCACATCGAAGATCATCGTCAAGGGTTCGGACAAGCAGGCGGTGGGCCAGGCGGCCGCCGACGTGCGCAAGATCCGCAAGCCCGAACCGTACAAGGGCAAAGGCATCCGCTACGAGGGTGAATACGTCCGACGCAAGGCCGGCAAGGCCGGCAAGGCGATGGAGTAGATTGCTATGAGAGGATCGAAAACGGCAAGGGCTGCTCGCAAGCGCCGTCACCTGCGCGTTCGCAAGAACGTCGCCGGCACGGCGGCGCGTCCGCGACTGGACGTCTTCCGCAGCCTGAACCACATATACGCCCAGATCATCGACGACGGCGCCGACCACACGCTGGTCTCCGCCTCCGACGTGGACAAAGAGATCCGGCCCACGGTGAAGGAGAGCCAGAAGAAGATCGAAGTGGCGACAGTCGTCGGCACGGCGCTGGCGAAGCGCGCAAAGGAAAAGGGAATCACCAAGGTCGTCTTCGACCGCGGCGGTTTCAAGTATCACGGTCGCGTCAAGGCGCTGGCCGAGGCTGTACGAAAGGGAGGCCTGACCTTCTAGGAGGCAGGACGAGAGAGCTATGTCGAACCCTATTAAGTACATCGCGAAGAAAGAACGCGTGGACCCCAACGACCTCGAACTTCAGGAGAAGGTCGTGTTCATCAACCGCGTGGCCAAGGTGATGAAGGGCGGCCGCCGCTTCCACTTCACCGCCATCGTCGTCGTCGGTGACATGAACGGCCACGTTGGCGTCGCCATGGCCAAGGCCAAGGAGGTTCCGGAGGCGATTCGCAAGGCCGCGGTCGTCGCCCGCAAACACATCATCAGAGTACCGATGATGAAGACGAGCCTGCCTCACCCGCTGCTCGTGCGCTTTGGCGCATCCAAGGTCTTGATCAAGCCCGCGCCGGCCGGCACCGGCCTCATCGCCGGCGGCGGCGTGCGCGCCGTCCTGGAGATGGCCGGCGTCAAAGACGCGGTCGCCAAACAGCTCGGCTCCAGCAACCCGACCAACGCCGTCAAGGCGACCATGCTGGCTCTCTCTCTGATGCGCTCACCTGAGGAAGTGCTCGAGAGGCGAAGGCAGTTTTCCGACGAGGCGAGCATTGGCACCTAAATTGCGCGTCACCTGGCGCAAGAGCGCCATCGGCTACGGGATCGACCAGAAGCGAACGATCGAAGCACTAGGCCTCAGGCGCCTGGGGCACACCGTCGAGCACGAGGATTCGAGGCCTTTGCGTGGTATGCTGCACAAGGTTCGCCACCTCGTCGACGTAAGCGAGGACGGAGAATAAATGCAGGCCCACGAGCTGAAACCCGCGCCCGGGTCGAGGCAGAACCGCAAGAGGATCGGCAGAGGCAACGCCGCCGGAACCGGCACCTATTCCGGGCGCGGCCTTGGCGGACAGAAGTCCCGCTCTGGCCGAAAGCCACGACGCTTCTTCGAGGGCGGCCAGACGCGCCTCATGCGCCGCCTGCCCCGCCGCCGCGGCTTCGTTAACCACTTCCGCATCGAATACCAGCCCGTGAACTTGCGTGACCTGGAGCGCTTCGAAGACGGCGCTGAAATCACGAACGAGACCCTCAAGGAAGCCGGGCTCATAGACTCGGCTCAGAAGCCGGTCAAGATTCTCGCCAGCGGCGGGATCACCCGCAAGCTGATTGTGCGCGTTGAGCGCCTCTCACTGACTGCGAAGGAAAAGATCGAGGCTGCGGGCGGCACGGCGGAAGAGACGACCGAGCGCAAGGTGCGATCAGAGCGACGCGGCGCGGCCAAGCGCAAGCGGCGCAAGAACAAGCCCGCCGAGGCCGAAGCTGCCGCCGACGACGAGAAGGGCGACGGCAAGGGGAAAGCCCAGAAGGGCGGCGGCAAGGCAAAGGCCGAAAAGGGCGGCGCCGAGGCCGAAGGTGCCGACGACAAGAAGAAGACCGATGGCAAGGCTAAAGCCCAGAAGGGCGGCGGCGAGGCCGAAGGCGCCGACGACGACAAGAAGACCGAAGGCAAGGCCAAGGCCCAGAAGGGCGGCGGCAAGGCGAAGGCCGAAAAGGGCAGCGCCGAAGCCGAGGGCGCCGACGACAAGAAGAAGACCGAAGGCAAGGCCAAAGCCCAGAAGGGCGGCGGCAAGGCGAAGGCCGAAAAGGGCGGCGCCGAGGCGAAAGGCATTTCAGACGTAGCCGCGGCCGCCGACACGCCCGAAGCAGGCAAGGACTCCGAGGGCGATGGCGACTAGGGCAGAATCACGGCCGCAGCAGCAGGGACCGCAGCTGCTGCAATCGGCCATCACGGCGATGGGGCAGCCGGACATCCGGGAGAAGCTGCTCTTCACGTTCGCCATGCTCGTCATCTTCCGCTTCGTAGCGAATCTGCCGGTGCCGGGCGTCAACCCGGCGGCACTCAGTTCGCTGTTCGAGAGCAGCACAGTTCTCGGGTTCATGAACATCTTCAGCGGCGGCGCGCTGGCCAACATGAGCGTGGCGGCGATGGGCGTTTACCCGTACATCACCGCCTCCATCATCATGCAGCTTATGGTGCCGATCGTGCCGGCGTTGCAGGCGCTTTCGAAGGAAGGCGACTCAGGGCGCAAGCAGATCAACATCTACACACACTGGATGACCGTGCCCATGGCCTTCGTACAGGGCTACGGGCAGCTGATCATCGTCCAGAGCCAGGGCGGTATCACAGGCATCGAGTTAACGGGACCGAACGCCTTACCCACTTTCGCGGCGGTGATCACGATGACCGCCGGCACGATGTTCCTCGTCTGGATCGCCGAGCTGATCACCGAGAAAGGCATCGGCAACGGCATATCTGTGCTCATTTTCGCTGGCATTATCGCCGGACTGCCGCAGTTCATCGGCGGCAGGTTATATACCGGCACCGGGGATGGGATCACGACAACGATCCTCCTCGGTGGGTTCATGATCGGGCTCGTCGCGTACATCGTCTTCTTCCAGGAGGCGCAGCGAAAGATACCCGTTCAGTACTCTCGCAGCGTCTTCAGATCGGGCCGCATGTATAGACAGTCGGGGCAGACTCATATACCGCTGAAACTGAACAGCACCGGGATGATCCCGCTCATCTTCGCCTTCTCTGTAATCATCTTCCCGGCGTTCATCGGCCAGATATTCGCGGCTTCCGACAACAGCACACTGGCGTCGTTCGGCGACTTCGTCGTGACGGCCTTCAACCCGGACAACTTCGGTTACTGGGTCTTCGTCTTCTTCACGGTGGTCGTCTTCACGTTCTTCTATACGATCGTCACATTCCAGCAACAGAACCTTGCCGAGAACCTCCAACGACAGGGTGGCTTTGTGCCCGGAATTCGGCCCGGCAAGCCGACGGATCAGTACATCAACCGCGTACTTCTTCGCATCACCTGGGCTGGCGCCTTCTTCCTGGCTTCCGTGGCGGTGGCGCCGTTCATCTTCTCGAGCCTCGTCGGCGCTGGGGCAACGGGCAACCGATCGACGGCTTTCGGCATCACGAGCGCTGGCCTGATCATTGCCGTCGGCGTCGTGCTCGATACGCTGCGCCAGATCGAGGCGCAGCTAATGATGCGCCAGTACGAAGGCTTCATTAAGTAGCGTGTTCGTGGTCCTTCTTGGCCTGCCCGGTGCAGGTAAGGGAACGCAGGCTGCCCGTCTCAAGGAAGACTTGAGGCTGCCTCACGTCACCACTGGCGATCTCTTCCGTGAAAACATCGCCGCCGAGACAGAGCTGGGCAAGAAGGCGAAGCCCTACTACGACGCCGGCGACCTCGTGCCCAACGAGCTGACCATCGGCATGCTGCTTGAGCGCATCAACCAGCCTGACTGCGCCAACGGCTGCATGTTCGACGGCTACCCCCGCAACACGGAGCAGGCGGTCGCGCTGGACGAGGCCCTGACCGCCGCCGGAAAGCAGGTAGACCGCGCGGTCTACATCGAAGTGGCTGAGGACGAGCTGGTGCGCCGGCTCTCAGGTCGCTGGCTCTGCCCCAATTGCGCTGCCGTCTACCACGAAGTCAGCGCGCCACCGGCCACGGCAGGCGTCTGCGACAACTGCGGCAGCGAGTTAACGCAGCGCTCTGACGACAAATCCGACGTCGTCCGCAACCGGCTCAAGGTGAACGCTGGAAACATGCAGTCGCTGGTGGACTACTACGCAGGCCAGGACAAACTGACAACCGTGGACGGCGACCGCGACACCGAAGTGGTAGCGGCCGATTTGCGAAAAGCTCTGGAGGGATAAGCGTGGCCATAATCGTTAAGTCGCGAGACGAGATCGCGATCATGAAAGAGGCCGGACGCATAGTCTCCGCCGTTCGCGACTTGCTCGTCGCCAGCCTGCGCCCCGGCATCGTCGAGCTGGAGCTGGACGAGATCGCCCGCCGCGAGTTCAAGAAGGCCGGTGTGATCCCCACGTTCCTGGACTATCATGGCTATCCCGCCACCGTCTGCATCTCGATCAACGACGAAATCGTCCACGGCATCCCCGGCAAGCGCAAGATCAAGGACGGCGACATCGTCAGCATCGACATCGGCTGCACGTACAAAGGCTTCGTCGCCGATACGGCTGTCTCAGCCGGCGTCGGCAACCTTGCGCCCGAAGCCCAGCACCTGATCGACGTGACGCGCGAGGCGGTCTGGCGCGGCATCCGCGCCTCTCGCGCCGGATCGAAGACCGGCGACATCGGCCACGCGATCCAGACCTACGTCGAGAGTGAGGGTCTGGCGATTGTGCGCGAGTACGTGGGCCACGGCGTCGGGCGCGACATGCACGAAGACCCGGCGGTGCCGAACTACGGCGATCCGGGCACCGGAACGCCACTGCGGACAGGCATGGTGATCGCGATCGAGCCGATGGTCAACATGGGCGACTGGCGCACGAAGCGGGACGACGATGAATGGACCGTGCGCACGATCGACGGCGCGCTGTCCGCCCACTTCGAGCACACGCTGGCGATCACGGACGGTGAAGCGGAAGTGCTAACGTTGCCGTAAGGGTCGGAGTGTCTGTAGACTTCATATTTTGGGCGACCAACATCAGGGAGGAGAATGCCTCGCAAGGGGCGAATGGGTAAGAAAGAAGCAATCGAGGTCGAAGGAACCGTCAAGGAGAATTTGCCCAACGCCATGTTTCGTGTAGAATTGGCTAACGGGCACAGGGTGCTTGCCCACGCGTCCGGCAAGATCCGGATGCACTATATCCGAATCCTCCCCGGTGACAGAGTTCTAGTCGAGCTATCTCCCTATGACTTGACCCGTGGCAGGGTCACTTATCGTTTCAGGTAGGCATATGAAGGTTCAGGCGTCAGTTAAAAAGCGATGCGAAAGGTGCAGAGTCGTCGTGCGTAAGCGCGTCGTCCGCGTCGTCTGTCCGAACCCCCGTCACAAGCAGAGGCAGGGGTAAAACAGGCATATGGCCCGCATCTCCGGCGTCGACATCCCCCGCGACAAGAAGGTCGATATCTCGTTGTCCTACATCTACGGCATCGGCCGGCCCACCGCGGAGAAGATCTGCGACTCCGTCGGAATCTCGCGTGAAGCAAAAGTGCGCGACCTGAGCGACGAAGAAGTCTCCCGCATTCGCGAGTTCATCGATAAGAACTTCACCGTCGAGGGTGAGCTGCGCAAGCAAGTGCGCACGGACATCCAGCGCCTAATCGAGATAAACAGCTATCGCGGCGTTCGGCACCGCCGCGGCCTGCCCGCGCGCGGCCAGCGCACGAAGACAAACGCCCGCACGAAACGTGGCCCGCGTCGTACCGTCGCCGGTAGGCGCCGCGCCGCGGTCAAGAAGTAGACCAGAAGGACAAACAATGGCAGAACGCAAGAGCAAATCACGACGACGCGAAAAGAAGAACGTGCCCGTTGGCCGTGCTTACATCACGTCGACGTTCAATAACACCGTGATCACGCTGACCGATCCCAACGGCGCCGTGCTCTCCTGGGCCTCCGCCGGAACCGCCGGCTTCAAGGGCTCCCGCAAGAGCACGCCGTACGCCGCCGGCCTCGCCGCCGAAGCCGCCGCCCGCCGGGCGATGGACCACGGCCTGCGCCAGGTCGAAGTGCGCGTGAAGGGTCCTGGCAGTGGCCGGGAGGCGGCAATTCGCTCGCTGCAGTCCAGCGGCTTGCAGGTGACACTGATCCGTGATGTGACGCCGATGCCGCACAACGGCTGCCGGCCACCCAAGCGGCGGCGAGTGTAAAGCGCCGATGGCTCGATATACCGACGCTCGCTGCCGGCTGTGCCGTCGCCTGGGGGAGAAGCTCTACCTCAAGGGCGACAAGTGCTACTCCAACTGCGTCTTCGACAAGCGCCCATTTCCGCCCGGACCGCGCGCGTCGCGGCGCCGCAAGGTGTCCGACCGTGGTCTGCAATGGCGGGAGAAGCAGAAGGCGCGTGCCATCTACGGCATATTGGAGAGCCAGTTCCGCAAATACTACGAGGACGCCGTCCGCCGCCCGGGCGTCACAGGAGAAACACTCTTGCGAACGCTGGAGCTGCGGCTGGACAACGTCATATACCGTCTGGGCTTCGCCGATTCCCGGCAGCAGGCACGTCAGGTAGCGTCGCACGGTCTTTTCGCGGTCAACGGCCGCCGGACCACGATCGCCTCGCACATCCTCAAGCCCGGCGACGCGGTGACCTGGAGCCCGCGCGGAGAAAAAAGCGAATATTTCAAGCTTGTAAGTGAAAAGGTCGCGAGTAAGGAAATACCCTCCTGGGTCAGCAGAGATGAAACTGCCATGACTGGCAAGGTCAACGAGCTGCCCGGCATGGAGGAGATCGGCGCCAAATTCAGCGCGGCGACGATCGTCGAATACTACTCGCGCTAGAGGTGATAATGCTAGAACAGCAATTGTTCCGGGCAGCCGGAGCCCCAACCACAGAGCAGACGTCCGACGAGCCGACTATCGAGGTCGAGGAGTCGGCGGATGACTACGCACGCATCGTCGCGTCGCCCCTCCCGCCTGGATTCGGTATCACGCTGGGCAACGCCCTGCGGCGCGTCCTCCTGAGCGCGCTACCTGGTGCCGCGGTCACGTCCGTCCGCATCGAAGGCATCCAGCACGAGTTCTCTACGATCCCCCACATCAAGGAGGACTCCATCGAGTTTCTCCTCAACGTCAAAGAGATCCGCCTGCGCCCACTCTCAGACCGCGCCGGCATGCTCATCCTTGACCACAGCGGCCGCGGTGGAGCGGTAACTGCCGGCGATATCCAACTGCCGGAGCACTTTGAGATCGCCAACCCAGACCTGCACTTGGCCACTATGGACGACAAGAGCGGAAAGCTCTACGTCGAGTTCAACGTGGAGCAGGGGCGTGGCTACGTTCCGGCTGGCCACGTCGATGGGACGCAGCTAGGCGTCATACCAGTCGACGGTATCTTCTCGCCGGTGCGCAAGGTCAACTATCGCATCGAGCAGACGCGCGTCGGCCAGGCGACCAACTACGACAAGCTGACTCTCGAACTCTGGACGGACGGCACGATCACCGCTAGCGAGGCCGTGAGCAAGAGCGCGGATATCCTCATTGAGCAGTTCAAGCTCTTCTCGCACATGGGCCGGCCGGCGATGCCGACGGTCGAACGCGGCCTGGGCGCCGGACTCCAACTTTCGCCCGAGCGGTACAACATGGCGATCGAAGATCTGAACCTCTCAATGCGCGCCTACAACTGCCTGCGCCGCAGCGGTCTGATGACCATCGGCCAGGTGCTGGAGAAGAGCGAGGAAGAGCTGCTGGCGCTGCGCAACTTCGGGCTCAAGTCCTACGACGAGCTGCGGGAACGGCTGGACGAGCTGGGCCTGTTGCCCGTTGGCGATGGCGACGAGGAAGAGATCCTCGACGCGCCACCCCTGGACGCCGAGGAGCGCCCGATCAGCGCTACGGCGGAGCCCCCGAAAGAGTCCGCCGAAGTAGCCGTCGCCGAACCGGAAGCGGAAACTGCTCCCGAC
>CBDTZZ010000003.1:0-16170 GCA_965365035.1 uncultured bacterium
ATCTGGCGACCCCGATCGGATTCGAACCGACGATCTCCACCGTGACAAGGTGGCATGTTAACCGCTACACCACGGGGCCGTGCCCGAATTTTATCACGAACGCCGAAGTGGTCAACGCTTGTCGTTCTCGTTCGCGTGTTGTCCGGCGCCCAGCTATAATGCACTGGAATCCCACGTTAGGAGCCAACTGACAAACTTTGACTAAAAAGAGCCGTCGCCGCAGCCGCAAAAACGTCCAATACGACTTCGCCGAAGCTCCGGCCGGCCAGGTCGCCACGGACGTCGATAACGAGACCGCCACAGGGGCGCCCGCGACCGACGCGCCCGGCGCCGAATACGTGCGTGACGTTTCGCCGGACGGCCGTTCCGATAAGCACGTCAGCCGCGACTACACTCACGTCCGCTACGAGGTCGTGCGCATCGCCGTGCTTGGCAGCGTGCTGATCATCGGCATCATCACCATCGGCTTCTTCCGCTAACGGAGGCGGCTGATCACCATCACGACGCCAGCCAGCAGGACGATCAGGCCGCTGATGTCGTTCGTCGGCACGAGAACGTCGCCGGCGACCAGGTTACGCACGAAGTAGGCTGTCACCACTCCTACCGCACCGATCACCTGCAGCGGCGTCCCCGTCCGGCGGTTCGTCGCCAGACCGATCGCCTCGGCGAGGACGTATCCGATCCCGATGCCGAGGAAGATCATGAAGAAGCCGAAGCCCCCTGGTAGCAGAAAGCCCCAGGCCGCTCCCACCGCTACGCCCGCGGCCAGTGATGCCGCAGTTGCCCGAAGGCCGATCAGTGGGCTGATCTCGAACTGAGGTAGCTTTCGTTGCGGCGCGCAGGCCGGGCAGCGGGAGCCTACTTCGGTGGTGACGACGCACTGGGGGCAGATGAGTGTCTCGCAGCGCCCGCAGGCCAGACCTGTCTCTACGTCGGGGTGTCGCTCGCAGTACCGGACGTCGCTCGTCTGCTCAGCGATAGGTGTGCCTCAACAGCGCTCGTTCGACCGCTCCACGCTCCTCCGCGAGCCGGAACAGCTCGTTCACCGGCTCTATCGGCAGCGGGATGTCGCCGGGCTCGCGCTGTTTCGGTCCGCCCATGCCGTGGAAGTCGCTTCCCCCCAGGGGCAGCAGTTCGTGGCGTTCGCAGATCTTGCGGAACATCTTCACTTCGCCGCTGTCGTAGTCCTGGTAGTACGTCTCCATCCCGGTCAGCCCAGCCGTGCGGAGCCGCTCCAGGAGCGCGTCCAGGCTGCCAGCCGCGTTCAGCTCGCGCGGATGGGCAAGCGTGGCGAGGCCGCCGACGCCAAGGATCGTCGCGACAACCTCTTCCGGCTCTAGCCGCTCTCGCTCGACGTAGGCCGGTCCCGTGCGGCTGATGTACTTATCGAACGCCTCGCTCACCGATTCGACGTGGCCAGCTTCGACGAGCGCCAGGGCGATGTGCGGCCTGCCCACGGCGCCCTCGGCGAACGACTGCACGCGCTCCCATTCCACAGGCTTGCCTAGCTCGGTCAGGCGCTCGACCATCCGCTGCGCCCGGCCCAGACGCGAGTCCTGCAGGTGCAACAGCTTGGCCCGGAAGTCTTCGCTCTGCCAGTCGATGAAGTGCCCAAGGATGTGCACTTCGTTGCCAGGTACGTCGGTGCTCATCTCAATCCCGGGGATCAGCGTAAAGTCGTCGTACTTCTTGGCCGCCTCAAACGCAGCAGGCAAGCCGTCGACGATGTCGTGGTCCGTCAGCGCCATAACGCGCACGCCGTTCTTATAGGCCAGGGCCACAAGCTCTGCCGGCTTCAGGCGGCCATCGGAGATCGTGCTGTGTAGGTGCAGGTCGGCCAGGCTCGTCATCCCGGCACCTCTCGGTCGACTCGCTCGATCGCGGTCGCCCGGCCGCTGTCATCGACCGCGACCAAGACCGAGTTGAACGTCGCGGGGCCGGTTTTCACCGGATCCCAGCGACTTGGGAGCTGCGTCAAGAAGCGTTCTAGCACCGGCTCGTACTCCATTCCAAGAACTGAATTCGTAGCGCCAACCATGCCCAGGTCGCTGACGTAGGCCGTTCCTCCCGGTAGCACGCGATTATCGGCTGTTGGCACGTGCGTGTGCGTTCCCACGACGGCGCTGACGCGGCCGTCCAGGTAGTGGCCCATCGCAATCTTCTCGCTCGTCGCCTCAGCGTGCAGGTCGACGATGATCACGGAGGCGTCGGCCAGCTGCTCCAGGGCAGCGTCGACGGCGCGGAACGGGCAGTCCACGATGTCGCCCATAAACGTACGGCCGATCAGGTTGATCACGGCCACGTCGCCGTCGCGGTGGATGCCGCGGCCAGGGGCGCCCGGCGGGTAGTTGAGGGGGCGGATCACCGGCGCCGACTGATCATCCAGCACGGGATATATCTCGCGCTTAGCCCAGATGTGGTTTCCGGAAGTGAAGACATCGACGCCTGCGTCGCGTAACTCGTCGACTGTTGCCGGGGTCATGCCCCGTCCTCCGGCGGCGTTCTCGCCGTTGGCGATCACCAGGTCAAGGGACCTGGCCTCGCGCAGGCCGGGGAGAACCGAAGCCACAGTCCGACGGCCGAGCTTGCCGACGATGTCGCCTACGATAAGGATGTTCAGCGCCATGGCTTCAGCGGGGCAAAGCCGGCCGTTCTCCCTTCCTACTTGGCGTATTCGATTGAGCGGCGCTCCCGGATCACGGTGACCTTCACCTGGCCCGGGTAGTCCAGGCTCTCCTGAATGCTTTTGCTGATCTCCTTGGCCATCCGCTGCGCTCCCAGATCGTCCACCTCTTCCGGCTTGACGATGATGCGGACCTCGCGGCCGGCCTGGATCGCGAACGACTTGTCGACTCCCGGGAAGGCGTTGGCCACTTCCTCGAGTGCTTCCAGTCGCTTCAGGTAGCCCTCCAGCGACTCACGGCGGGCGCCGGGTCGGCTGCCGCTGATCGCGTCGGCGACGATCGTGATGATCGCCTCGACAGTGCTGGGCTCGACCTCTTCGTGGTGCGCCTCAATGCAGTGCACGACGGCGTCCGGCACCTTGTGGCGCCTCGCCAGGTCCGCGCCCAATTGCGCGTGCGTGCCTTCAACTTCGTGCGAGATCGACTTGCCCAGGTCGTGCAGCAGGCCACCGCGGCGTGCCACTTCGACGTCGGCGCCCAGTTCATGGGCGATCATCGCCGCCAGGTTCGCCGTCTCAATGGCGTGGTTGAGCTGGTTCTGTCCGTAGCTATAGCGGAACTTCAGGCGTCCGAGCGTGCGCACGATCTCCGGGTGAAGGCCCGGGCAGCTGGCTTCGACCATCGCCTCTTCGCCGGCTTCTTTGATCGCGTGATCGACCTCTTTGCGGGCTTTCTCGACTATTTCTTCGATGCGCGCGGGGTGAATTCGGCCGTCGGCGAGAAGCTTCGTCATGGCGATACGCGCGACCTCGCGCCGGATCGGGTCGAAACCCGACAACGTGACGGCGTCCGGCGTGTCGTCGATGATGACGTCGACGCCTGTGGCGTGCTCTATCGCCCGGATGTTACGGCCCTCTCTGCCGATAATGCGGCCCTTCATATCCTCAGAGGGCAGTGGGACGACGGATACAGTGGCGTCAGAGACCACGTCGCTGGTCAGGCGCTGCATTGTTGTGGCGATGAGCTTTCGGGCGCGTTTGTCCGCCTCTTCCTTGACCTCTTGCTCGATCTCGCGCAGGAGGCGGTTGGACTCATCGCGAATCTCGCGCTCCACCTGGTCCAGGAGCATCTGACGCGCCTCGGCGGCGGTCAGGTTGGATAGCTTCTCAAGCTCCGCCCGCCGCTGCTCGAAAACCTGAGACAGCTCCTGCTCCTGCTCTTCCAGAGCAGACTCTTTCTGTTGGAGATTGCGTTGCCGCTGTTCGGTGCCCTCAAGCTTGCGATCGAGGGAGTCTTCTTTCTGACTTAGGCGGCGCTCGCCACCCTTGAGCTCATTGCGGCGTTCACGAATCTCTGATTCCGCCTCGCGGCGGGTTTGGACGGCCTCTTGTTTGGCCTCGCGTAGTAGTTCTTTCTGGCGCCTGTCGGCTTCGTTAAGGATGCGGGCGGCGCTACGCTCTGCAGTTTCGACGCGGTTGCGACGAACGTACTGCTGAACGAAGAGAGCGCCGAGTACACCGATAGCAACGCCGACAAGCCCCACAATAAGGGCAATGG
This sequence comes from uncultured bacterium, assembly GCA_965365035.1. Lineage (GTDB taxonomy): Bacteria > Chloroflexota > Dehalococcoidia > SM23-28-2 > RBG-16-64-32 > CF-162. Next base: position 4,182 of record CBDTZZ010000003.1, read on the forward strand.
CCGGCATTTCGCCTCACTTCCTGAGAAAAGGACAAATGGTAGAAGCATTAGAAATGGTGTGACTGGGCCAGAAGCATGTCTTCTGATAGCTTCATCATAGGTTCAGAGGGCGAAAAGTGTCAAGAAAAGGTGGCGCTGGCGTGAATGGCGGACTGTAGGCGCTATAGACCGCTGCTATCGGTCGTCGGAGCCGCCGACCTCGGCCCAGAGCTGCTTTACCGCCGCCTCGCAGACTTCGTAGCCGAACCCCCTGCGGGCCAGGAAGTCGCCCAGCCGGCGCCGGAATTCGCGGAACTCGAGCCCCCCAAGCGTGCGTGAGCGCTTTCGGCCGGCCCTCAGGGCGGCAGCCTCTTCGTCGATCGCCGCCACCGACGTCTGCGCCAATTCTCGCTCGATGCCCTTCTGCGCCAGTTCGGCGAGCAGCATGCGCTTGCCGCGCGGGCGGTTGCGCTGGCGGCTTTCGGTCCAGGCCTCGGCGAACGCCTGGTCGTCGAGCAGGCGTAGCTGCCGCAGACGGTCCAGCGTCTCGCCAGCGATCGCCTCCGGGATGCCTCTCGAGCGCAGCGCGTCCCACATCTCGCGCTCGCTGCGTTGGCGGTACGAAAGTAGCCGCAGCGCCGCAGTCATCGCCGTGTGGCGAGCCTCGGCGGCCTCCAGCTCGGCGACGAGCGAATCATCCACTTCCTGGCCAACGCTTAGATTAGCGGCGGCCAGAACCTCGCGGGAGAGCGGGACGACGCGTGCGTCGTCGATTCGTACGTCATAGCGCCGCTTGCGGGGCGGCCGCTCGATGGCAGTAACGCGCATCGTCTGGGCTGCGGTTATTCCTTGGTGCCGGCGGGAACCGCTTCCGGCTGGCCCTCCGCCCGGATCATGTCCTCGATCTCGGAGGCGATCTCCGGATTATCGCGCAGGAACTCCTTGGCGTTCTCGCGGCCCTGGCCCATCTTGGTGTCTTTGTAGGAGTAGAAGGCGCCCTGCTTCTTGATGATCTCTGCCTCGGCGCCCAGGTCGAGAATGTCGCCTTCGCGGCTGATCCCGATCTTCGGGCCCGAGAAGATGATGTCGAACTCGGCCAGGCGGAACGGCGGCGCGATCTTGTTCTTCACGATCTTGGCCCGCACCCGGTTGCCGATTACTGTTCCGCTGCGCTTCAGGGTCTCGATCCGTCGCAGGTCGATGCGCACCGAGCTGTAGAACTTGAGCGCGCGTCCGCCGGGCGTTGTCTCCGGGTTGCCGAAGACGATGCCGATCTTCTCGCGCAGCTGGTTGATGAAGATGACGCTTGTGCGCGAGCGCGAAATCGCCGCCGTCAGCTTGCGCAGAGCCTGCGACATCAGCCGCGCCTGCAGTCCTGGCAGCGAGTCGCCCATGTCGCCTTCGATCTCGGCGCGCGGCACAAGCGCGGCGACCGAGTCGATGACGACGATATCGACGGCGTTCGAGCGGACGAGCGCCTCGCAGATCTCGAGCGCTTGCTCGCCGGTGTCGGGCTGGGAGATGAGGAGGTCGTCGATGTTGATGCCGATGACCTGCGCGAACGTCGGGTCCATCGCGTGCTCAACGTCGATGTAGGCGGCGAGGCCGTCGAGCTTCTGTGCCTCAGCGATGATGTGCATCGCGAGGGTCGACTTGCCGGCCATCTCCGGGCCGAAGATCTCGGTGATCCGTCCGCGGGGGATGCCGCCGGCGCCCAGCGCGATGTCCAGTGCCAGCGACCCTGTTGGGATCGTCTCCACCGCCAGCGTGGCGCTGATCTCGCCGAGGCGCATGATGGAGCCGCGGCCGTGGTCCTTCTCGATCTTCTCGATCGCTACTTCAAGTGCGCGGAGTCGGTTGTCCTTGGTTCCGTTTTCGCTCGCTCCGTTTGCGGTCATCGCTCTCTCCTAATCAGTCTGGAACATGCGTTCGACGGAATGCTACCACTCGTACTGTGTACGCCCGCTATGACAATGTCACTATACGCCAGGATGTGGAAGATCGATAACGCGTCAAACAGAACTCAGACGCGTACCCAGTTGCGCCAGGATGATCAATAGAAAGCTGGCCGCCATCGGTGAGAGGTCTAACATCCCCATCCGCGGCATCACGCTCCGGATCGGCGCTATGATCGGCTCCGTTATCTGCTGGATTACTTGCGCGATCGGATTCTCCGGATCGAAGTTCGTCCACGAGAAGATAATGCGGATGAAGATCGCCGCCAGCAGGACGTAGGCGGACACCGTGATGAAAAACCCCAGTGGTTGCATCTAGCCTCCCAACTCCTTTGCCCGCTCGTACGCGGCGCCGATTGCACGGGCGAAGGCCGCCCGAACGCCGGCGTCCTCCAGCTCCCGTAGCGCCGCCTCTGTCGTGCCGCCCGGCGAGGTGACTTGTTCTCGCAGCGCGGCCGGCTCAGCGCCGCTGTCCTCAGCGTACCGCGCCGATCCCTTCACTGTCTGCAGCACCATCCGCGTCGCCATCTCCCGATCGAGTCCGATCTCGACCGCGGCGTCCACCAACGCCTCGATGAGCAGAAACACGTAGGCCGGGCCGCTGCCGCTGACCGCCGTCGCCATGTCTATGTACTTCTCGTCGTCGACGGTGGCCTCTTCGCCCAGCACCGAGAGCAGCCGGCGCACCGACTCGCGCGCCGGTCCCGCGACGGCCGCCGTCGCCGTCCAGACCGTCATTCCTTGACCGATCGTCGCCGGCGTATTGGGCATCGTGCGCACGATCGCCGTGTGGCCGGTGACCTCGGCGATCGTGTCGATGCGGACGCCGGCCATGATCGACATAACTGTCTGGCCGGACTTCAGCGATCCCTTGAGTCCTCCGGCGGCGGCGGCGAACTCCTGCGGCTTTACGGCCAGCACGATCAGGTTTGCGCCATTAGCTGCTTCGGCGGCGGATTCGGTCACTGATACGCCATACCTGGACGATAAGTGCTCACGGCGGGCGGGTGCCACGTCGCAGACGGCGATGTCCGTCGCGGCGGCCACCTTGTTGGTGATGGCCCCGGCGACGATCGCCTCGCCCATCGTACCGCCGCCGATGAACGCCAGCTTCACGACTGCCGCTCCCCGAAGATCGCCCTTCCGATGCGAACGTGCGTCGCACCCTCTTCGATAGCGATCTCGTAATCGTTCGTCATCCCCATCGAGAGTTGCTCCAGGCCCAGTCCCTGCGCCGTCTGGCGCAGGTCGCGGAAGATCGGTCGGACGTCCTCGTTGCGGTCCGTCAGCGGTGCGATCGTCATAAGCCCCCGGACATCGAGGCGCAACAGCCGCGCGGCGCGGTAAGCGTCGGAGACTTCGTCGATCGTGAAGCCGGTCTTGGTCGGTTCCTGCGAAACATTCACTTCAAGGAAAACGGGCACGTCCGATGTTGCCCGATTGGATATCGCTTGCGCAAGGCGGAGTGAGTCTACGGAGTGGATAACATCAAAGAGGCCCAGCGCCCCCTTTACCTTATTCGTCTGCAGGTGGCCGATCATGTGCCACCTGACGCCGCTGACGTCGTCCAGCTCGGGCCGCTTGTCCGCTGCCTCTTGCACGCGGTTTTCGCCGATGTCAGTGGCGCCGGCAGCTGCCGCTTCGCGGACGGCGGCGGTACCGAACCCCTTGCTCACCGCAATCAACGTCACTTCCTCGGGCGAGCGGCCGCTTCGCTCGCAGGCGGCGGCGATGCGGTCGCGCACTTGCGTCAGCCGCGCGGCAATCGTCTCCCCGTTCACACGCCGAAGTATACTGGCTGAACCGTGAAGCAGATGGACCGTCGCCTGCTCATCCTCATGCGCCTTCGTGAGGAGACGCCTGTTCGCGCGTCCGACCTCGCCCAGGACTGCGAGTGCTCCGTGCGGACGGTCTATCGCGATATCGACGCCCTGTGCCAGGCCGGCGTGCCCGTCGCCTCGATGCCCGGTGAGGGCTACCGCCTCGTCCCCGGCTATCATCTGCCGCCAATCGCTTTCGCCGCCGAGGAGGCCGTACAGATCCTGCTCGGCATCGACCTCGCTCTCGGTCTCGGCACGATGGCGCAGCGCGGCTCCGCGCGATCGGCCGCCGCCAAGGTCGACGCCGTGCTCCTCCCCGAGACACGCGAGGCGGTGGCTCGTCTGCGGGATCGCATCCGTGCCTCTCCGCAGATCGCCGGCGAACTGTCACCGCACCTTCCGCTCTTGCAGGAGGCCGTCGTCGGCGACCGCGTCGTTAGGCTTCGCTACCACTCTTACGAGCCTGACCGCGTGACGAAGCGAGACGTGGAGGCGCATCTGCTGGTCTTCTATAGCGGCGACTGGCACCTCATCGGCTACTGCCGCCTGCGCGAGGACGTGCGCGACTTCCGCGCCAGCCGCATCGAGTCCGCCAAGCTGCAAGACGAGACGTTCGTGCGCCGGAAGATCGACGACGGCTACGATCCGGGCGACATGGAGATTGAGGTGCGTATCCTGATCGACGAGCGGGCGGGACGTTGGGCGCGCGAGGACCTGGCCTTCGGCTTCGTCTCGGAAGAGCCGGCCGACGACGGCGGGTTCATCTTCACATTCCGCGTGCGCGACGTACCACGCCTGCTGCCCTGGATATTCAGCCGTGGGGCGGCCGCCCGCGTGCTCTCGCCGCCCGATCTCGTGCAGCGGCTCCGCGAAGAAGCGAAGGCGCTCGTCGGGCAATATCCGGACGCCTGAAAGCTACTGACAGGCTGTTGTCAGGGGGCGCGTCCTACTGTGACGGCACTGCAGTGAAGGAGGAGCGAAATGACTCAGGCGAGTCAACAGTCGAATATCGACATACTGCAAGCCATCGCGCGCGGTGAGGCTCCGATGCCGCCGGCCGCGGAGCTGCTCGGCTGGAAGCCGCTCAGTCTCGAGCCGGGCCACGTACGGGTTCAGTACACAGCGCGGCCCGAGTGGTATAACCCGCAGGGCAGCGTGCAGGGTGGCTTTATCGCCGCGATGCTCGACGATGCGATGGGCCCGGCGGGGTTCACGTCCCTCGAACCAGGCCAGTTCGCGCCCACGCTTGAGCTGAAGGTGAACTTCTATCGACCAGTCTCAGCGGGCACAGTCATCGCCGAGGGCCGTGTCGTCCACCGCACCAAGCGTGTCCTCTTCCTTGAGGGGAGCCTCTTCGGAGTGGACGGCGAGCTGGCCGCCGGCGCCACTGCCACCGCGCGTGTCGGCCGGATGACGCCAACGGACGGATCGTGAAGGCCGCCGGCAAAGTCGCCGTTGTTACGGGGGCGGCGCTGGGTGTCGGCAAGGGGATAGCGAAGCAGCTGGCGCAAGCCGGCGCGACTGTCGTCATCGCCGACATCAACGACGACGCAGCGAAGCAGACGTCCGCTGAGATCGGGGACGCCGGCGGCGCGGCGTTGGCCGTGCACGCTGATGTGACAGCAGATGATGACGTGCGCCGGCTGATCGACGACGTCGTCGCGCAGCAAGGCGGAGTAGACGTCTGGGTCAACAACGCCGGCCCCGAGGCGCCCGCGCCGTTCTATCCGGAGGGCGACGGCTGGCCGCGAACGCTCGACGGCTACCTGCGCGCAGTCATGTCATGCACTCAGATGGCGCTGCGGACGATGGAGAAGCGCGGCGGCGTCATCGTAAACATCGCTTCCTCCGCCGGCGTTGGCTACAAGCCCTACGTCTTCGTCGAGTACGCCGCGGCCAAGGCTGGCGTCATGCGCCTCACAGCCTGCCTCGGCACACAGAAGGACGCCCGCAACGTGCGCGTCAACTGCATCGCGCCCGGCTGGGTAGCTACGGAAGCCGTACTGAAGAACGTTGCCGCCATGACGGACGAGCGGAAGACGCAGTGGAACGTCCCTGACCCGATGCTTACACCGGATCAGATCGGCGAAGCGGTGCTCAGTTTCGTCGAGGATGAATCGCTCTTCGGCCGTGTGATGCTCTACGAAGAGCCGGGCAAACGGCGACTGATATCGATTGAACTCGACTTGTTCGAGCTGGGAGAGGAGATCTGAAGATGGCCAACTGGGGAGAATTCACGCAGGCCGAGCCGGAGATGGCGAAGGTCTTGACGTCGTCGCTGGACTGGATTCCGATTACCTACCTGGCGACCGTGCGCAAGGCCGGCGCGCCCCGTCTGCATCCCGTCTGCCCGATCATCGGCGACGGGCGCATGTTCGTGGCCGTCAACGAGACCTCGCCCAAGCGCCACGACCTGAAGCGCGATCGCCGCTACGCGATGCACTCGCTCCCCGGTAAGCGCGACGAGGAGTTCTATATCACCGGTAGCGTCACGTTCATCGAGGACCAGAAAACGCGCGATCTCATCACGAAGTCCGCCGGCCACACCGTCCACGAAAGCGACTGGCTCTTCGAGTTCGATATCGAGCACGCCATGACTGCGCATTGGGAAAAGCAGGGCCAGCCGGATACCTACGCCGTGCGCCGTTTCTGGCATTCCCCCTGACTCTTCGGGCATAATCGGCGCATCGGAGCGTGATGCCCATGGTCCTTTCGATACTGACCCGCAAGACTCGGATCGCCGACCGCTCGCAATGGCAGTCGGCGCTTGAGGCTGTCCTGCCCAAACTCGATGCGGTGCTTGCTGGCGAGGCCGGCTTCGTCTCGGTCGAGTACCTCTGGAGCACCGACGATTCCGGCGCCTTCGCACAGATCACGACCTGGCAGTCGCCCGACGACTGCCAGAGCTACATCCGCGGCGGCGGCGCCGCGACCGTCGCCACGCTTGAGGACGCGGCGATCCCGACGGCCGCTTATCCCGACGGCGCCTGGGTCCGCCGCAGCTTCGAACGCCAACCCTAGCGCCGTGCCGGAAGAGAGCGAGATCCTCTGCGGCGATTGGGCCTGGGACGCCGTCCTCCGCGAGCTGCGCCACTTCCCGCGAAAGGGCAAAGGGCACGCCGACGAACCGGACGGTGTCGAGCGGCTGCCGCCTGTGCGCTCCGTCACCTGGTATCGCTGGTCGCAGGAGCCGATGCAGGCGCATACCGGCGGCGGTCCCATGCCGGCCGGCCTTTCGCGCGTCGTCGCTGAGTACGAGGGCGGCGGCAACCTCACCGTTAACGAATTCGACCGCGACTGCGCCGGCCAGATCGCGGAAGCGATCGCGTCCGCGGAAGGGCTCGACGTACAGCACGAAGGCGCGCCGACGGGCCGCAGCGGCGGCAACCTTCCCCAACGTGACGAGATGGGCCGCCTGAAGGCGACGAGCGGCCGTTCAGACGTCATTCTCGACGAAGTAGCTGGCTCGGTGCAGGTATCGCGCCGTAAGCGCCTCCTGGGGCGGGAGAAGCGCTCCTACCGCACGTCTGAGATACGCCACCTGGAGCTGACGTACGACACGAAGGGCCCGCAGGAGACGTTCGCCGTCGTTGCCGTGATCGGGCCGGAGGAAGTGCGCGTTCCCGTAGCCTCGTACACCGGCTTCGAGGGCTGGGCCGAGCCCGGCGAGTGGCGCGAGTTCACCGAAGACCTCGCCCGCGCACTCGGCGTCGAGGCGAGGCTCGAAACTTAGCGGTCGATCGCCGCGATGCTCTCGAGGCGCGTTATCTTGACGGACTCGGGGTCGAAGACGCCTTTGGCCCTGCCGAACTCCTTGTTGAACTCCGCCATGTGCTCGGTCTCGCGGTGTAGCTTCGTCGCCTCTTCGTCTGCCCACACCTCGTAGACCAGGATCCGCGCCGCGTCCTTGACGTCGCGGTGCCACGTGTACGTCAGCGCGCCCGGTTCGCTCGCATTTACCGCGGCGACGACCTTCTCGATCGCGGCCACCGCCTCTGCCTCTTTGCCGTCGTTGATGCGGAACTCTGCCGTCGCGATGATCACTTCGTGTAGTCCAGCTCGCCCCGGATGAAACCGCCGGCCTGATCCAGCGACTCGATGTTGAACGTGCCGTCTTCGATGCAGCCGTTCATCGCCGCCCGCATCTCCGTCATGTGTTCGGTCCGGGCGTGGTCCTGGAACGCCTTGTCGTTCTCGTAGATCTCGAAGAAGTAGATCTCGCGCGAATTGACGTTGCCGCGCGACGCGGTGTAGGCGAGGCAGCCGGGCTCGTTCGCCTTGACCGCGGCGGCCATCTTTTGGACCGCCTCCACAACGTCGATCTCTTTGCCTTCTAGCATCTCGAAGCGGGCGAGTACTGTGATCATTGGGGCCTCCTTGGCGAAGTCATCTGTTGGGTTGGGACGAAGCGGAGTATACGACGCGCGGCGCCGAACGAGAAGCGCTACCCCAGCGGGTCGACTCTCGTCCACGTGGACTCGCCCGGCGGCCGGATCGAGAGGTGGACGAAGTGCGAGTCTGCGGCGGCGCCGTGCCAGTGCTCCTCGCCCGCCGGCACGTGGACGATGTCGCCGGGCTCGACGAGGTTCTGCTCCGACTTCGTGGCCAGGATGCCGCGGCCCTCGATGCACTGCAGCACCTGCGGCACAGCGTGCGTGTGCAGGTAAGTCCGCGAGCCCGGGCTAAAGCGCACGAGGATGACGTCGATCCCTTCGTCCCCCGAGACGATCTCCTGCACCATCACACCGCCGCCTACGAAGTACTTCGTCCCGCCGTCCCTCGCGGCAGCCTCAGGCGTCCGGTGCACTTTCATGAGTCGGAGTGTAGCAGGGGGAGCGCCTATCATCCGCACCGGTTGAACCCGCACGCGCGGCAGACCATGCAGCCTTCCTGGTACGCCAGCAGCGCGCCGCACTCTGGGCAGCCCATGCCTGTCGGCTCCTCTGAGTGGGCGGCTCGTGGGGGCTCGTCGGGGTAGCTGACGTCGCCCGGCGAGAACTTTAGCTCCAGCCAGCGGAAGATGTAGTCGACCAGGCTTGTCGCCCAGGGAATCTCCGGGTTGCCGGTGGTGCCGTAGGGCTCGAAGCGCGTGTTCTTGAGCTTGCGCGACAGGTCTTCAATCGGCACCCCGTACTGCAACGTCACCGACGTCAGCAGCGCCACGGCGTCCATCAGGCCCGAGACCATCGAGCCCTCCTTGGATATCTTGACGAAGATCTCGCCGGGGCGCCCGTCCTCGTAGAGGCCGCACGTGATGTAGCCTTCGTGGTCGGCCACCCGAAACTTGTGCGTCAGCGAGCGCCGCTCGTCTGCCAGGTGTTGCCGGTAGGGGCGTGGGCGCTCGATCGTCGTGATCTTGCCTTCGATTTCGTCGAGCGCCGTCTGCGTCTCCTGCTCCGGACCCTTCACGTTCGCCGTCGCGTGGGAAAGCACCGAGAAGTCGCGCGAGCCCTCGCGGTAGATCGTGATCCCCTTGCAGCCTTCGCGGTAGGCTAGCCAGTAGGCTGACGCCACGTCGGCCTCCGTCGCCGTCAGCGGGAAGTTGATCGTTTTCGAGACGGCGTTATCGGTGTGCCGCTGGAACGCCGCTTGCATGCGCACGTGCCACTCCGGCGCGATCTCGTGCGCCGAGACGAACAGCCTTTGCGCCTCCTCAGGCACCTTCGCGTCGTCCTCAGCTCCTTCGTTCCAGGTGGCGATCGTGCCGCCCTGGGCCAGGTGCGCGATCAGCTCGTCGCTGTGGAAGCCGCCTTCTTCGGCGGCCCGCAGGAAGTGCTTGTTTACCTCGGTTAGCTCCGTCAGCCGCGACGCGTCCTCGCCGTCGAGGTAGTGGCGGCGCGTGAAGGCGAGCGCAAAGGTCGGCTCGATTCCGGACGAGGCGTCGGCGATGATCGAGATCGTCCCCGTCGGCGCCACCGTCGTCCGCGTGGCGTTGCGATAGGGCGCCTCCGGATCGTAGCGCGAGCCCTTCCACGCCGGGAAGACGCCGCGCTCCCGCGCCAGATCCAGCGAGGCCTCGTTCGCCTTCTCCTGGATGAAGCGCATCAGCTCTTCGCCTAGCGCTAGCGCCTCCTCAGAGTCGTACGGCACGCCCAGCTGGAAGAGCATGTCGTGCCAGCCCATCACACCGAGGCCGATCTTGCGCGTCGGCTTCGTCGCCTGGTCGATCTCCTCGATCGGGTAGCGGTTCGCTTCGATCACGTTGTCCAGGAAGCGCACGGCGGTCGGAATGACGCCGGCGAGACGTTGCCAGTCGATTCTTGGCTTCTTGCCCGCCTTAACGAAGCGGCTCAGGTTCAGCGAGCCTAGATTGCACGACTCGTACGGCAGCAGCGGTTGTTCGCCGCAGGGGTTGGTCGCCTCGATCTCGCCCAGCTGTGGCGTCGGGTTGTCGCGGTTGATGCGATCAATGAACACGATGCCAGGGTCGCCGTTACGCCAGGCGTTGGCGACGATCTGGTCGAAGATGTGGCGGGCGCGTGCTTTGCCCGTTGCCTTGCCGTCCAGCGGGTTCACGAGCGTGTACTCCTCGTCCCGCTCGACGGCGCCCATGAACTCCTCGGTCACAGCGACCGAGATGTTGAAGTTCGTGAGCGTCCGCATGTCGGCCTTGAGCGAAATGAACTCTTCGATGTCCGGATGGTCGACGGCGAGGATGGCCATGTTGGCGCCGCGCCTCGTCCCGCCTTGCTTGATCGCCTCCGTCGCGGCGTCGAACACGCGCAGGAACGAGACCGGCCCGGACGCTACGCCCATCGTCGAGCGCACGCGGGCGCCCTTCGGCCGCAGGCGCGAGAAGGCGAAGCCTGTGCCGCCGCCGGACTGGTGGATGACAGCCGTATCTTTGATCGTCCCGAAGATGCCCTGGATGCTGTCGGGCACCGGCAGCACGAAGCAGGCGGAGAGCTGCTGGATTTCGCGGCCGGCGTTCATCAGGGTCGGTGAGTTGGGAAGGAAGTCGAGGTTATGCATGATCGCCAGGAACTTCGCTTCCCACTCCGTGACGGCGGCCCCGCTGTCCGCACTCTGGCCGCTGAACAGCTCCTCTGCTTGGGCGATGTTCAGCGCGACGCGCCGGAACAGCTCCTCCGGCGTCTCCGCGGGCTGGCCGGCATCGTTCTTCGCCAGATAACGTCGCGTGAGGACGAGGCGGGCATTGTCTGAAAGCGCGAGTTCTCCTCCGCGTTCTGGTTTTTTCGTCGGCATATCTACTCAATTATAGGCCCTTCGGTTAGCTCCACGGAGCGACCTGTGGCACACTCGATATTCGCACCGCGATCAGACGCGACCGGGTCCGGCTCGCGGCAATAAGAAGGAGACCCCAATGACCATCACCGCCACGCCTCAGGCGGCGACCGCCAACGGACACAGCAGCGCCGAAAAACCCCTCACGGCCCCCGCCGTCCGCTTTCGCCAGAAGCGCCCGGACGTCAACCTCTACGTGACGGCGATCTCCCTCAGGGACCTCCTTGGGCGCTTCGATTCCGACACTTACTCCTCTGACAACCAGTCCGGCTATCAGCGGCCCGTCACAAAGTCCCGGCTGCGCAAAATCTCCCATTACGTCCGCGAAGAAGAAGGCACGCTGCCGACGTCAATCGTCCTCTGTGTCCGTCAACCGAACCGCGCGCGGTTCGAGTCCGCGGACGGTGCAACCGGCACGCTGACGATCGACGCCGGCATCCCGATGTGGGTCGTCGACGGCCAGCACCGCCTCTACGGACTGCGGCGCGCGCTGGAGAAGGACAAGGCCAAGTGGCTGCTCGACTACCAGCTGCCGGTAGTCATCGTCGACGGCATCGATGCCTATGAGGAGATGCGCACCTTCCACGTCATCAACACTCGCCACAAGGGCGTCCCCACAGACATCGTCGACCGTCACTTGCTCACAATGCGCGGAGCTGAGGGTCCGGCCCTGATCGAACGCGAGGGCGAGAAGAACTACCTGCGCGGCCGGGCGACGCTATTGGCGGACCGCATGAACGACGACGAGTCCAGCCCCTGGCGAGGCTTGATCCGCATGCCCGGCGATCCGCCGAAGCCGGAGTACATGCTCAAGCAGCACAGCTTTGTCACCTCTCTGGACCCTGTACTTCGTGACGGCTTCGTCAAGCGCGTTTCGGATGAGGAAGCCGCGCAGCTCCTCCTCAACTATTGGAACGCCGCGAGGAGCATTTGGAGAACCGCCTTCGAGACACCGAAGGATTACGTGCTTCAGAAGCCGCTTGGTGCCGG
>CBDTZZ010000004.1:0-15463 GCA_965365035.1 uncultured bacterium
GTTTGTCGATGTCTTGTTCGAGCGACTCAATGTGGCGCGATTCGATGTGGGGAATTGAGGTCTGGGTTTCGCCGTCAGGCGTGGCAAGTTCTCCACCCAAATTGAAGAGCTCGTTCTGGATGTCCTGCAGCGCGGAGATGAGCCTGCGCCGCCGCATCACCGAGACAGCGACGCCGATCACCGAGTTCAGCTCGTCCACCTCGCCGTATGCTTGGACGCGCGGATCGTCTTTTGACACGCGCTTGCCGCCAAACAGCGCCGTCGTACCGCTGTCACCGGTGCGGGTGTAGAGCATGCTCTTGCGGGGCTTCTTCGCGGGCATCGTCTTGCCCAGAGTCTAGCCGCCGTCCGAGGGCGCCACAACCGGCCTGCCCGTCTCCGGGTGCGGGACTACGGTCACGGGCACGCCGTAGACCTCGCTCAGAAGGTCGGGCCGCAGCACGTCCGCCGGCGCACCCTCGGCCCGGACGCGACCCGCACTGAGCACGATCAGACGATCGCAGTAGTGCGCGGCCAGCGTCAGGTCGTGCACGACGGCGAGCACCGCCTTCCCCTCTTGCCCCGCGAAGCGGCGCATGAGGCCCAGTACCGCGCCCTGGTGACCGATATCGAGGTGCGCTGTCGGCTCGTCCAGGAGCAGCACAGGCGTCTCCTGCGCCAGCGCCCGCGCCACGATGACCCGCTGACGCTCTCCACCAGAAAGCTCGCCAACAGGCCGGTCCGCGAAAGCCCAGGTGTCGGTCGCCAGCATCGCCCGTCGCGCGATTTCGAGGTCGTGCGGGCCCTCCTGCTGGAGCATGCGCAAGTGAGGCGTGCGCCCCATCAGCACGCAGTCGAGACTCTCGAACGCCGGTGGCAGGACTGGGTCCTGCGGCACGACGGCAGCCAGACGCGCGATATCTGCTTGAGAGATCGCCGCCACGTCGCGACCGGAGAGCCGGACGCGCCCAACCGAGGGGCGAACGACGCCGGTGAGCACTCTGATGAGCGTCGTCTTGCCGGAGCCGTTCGGACCGACCAGGCCCAGGAGTTCGCCCGGCCGCAGCGACAGGTCCATGGCGCTGAGGGCGACCATCTCACGGCCGGCAGAGTCGTAAACCACGGTGACGCCCTCCACCTCTGCAGCGAGTTCGACGTGCTCCGGCGCGAGAGCCACTAGAAGTACGCTCCCAGCCGCGCGCGACGCAGCAGGTAGAGGAAGAAGGGCACGCCGAAGACGGCCGTGACGATGCCCACAGGGATCTCGGACGGGCTGTCAGCTGTGCGAGCGATGAGGTCGGCGAAGATGAGGAACGCCGCGCCGAGAACGATGCACAGCGGCAGCAGGTAGCGGTTGTCCGGGCCCCAGACGAGACGGATGGCGTGCGGCACGATGAGACCGACGAAGCCGATCGTGCCGCCCACCGAAACCGCGGCCGCCGCGGCCAACGAAGCGACGCCCAGGAGAATGAGCTTCGTTCTCTCGACGTTTACGCCGAGAAAGCTCGCCTGCTCTTCGTCAAGCGAGAGGACGTTGAGGATGCGGCCGTAGGCGAGGATGACGATGGCCGCGGGTACGGCGTAGGGCAGAAGCCAGAGGACTTTCGTCCAGGAAGCGGTGTTGAAGCCGCCGAGGATGACGGAAAGGATCGCTGTGGCGTTCGTCGTTTCGCGCAGCATCAGGTACGAGGTGATCGCCATCGACAGCGCGGCGATCGCCACGCCGGCGAGGATCAGTGTCGTCGTCGGCACGGTGTTGCCAACGCGCGCCACTCCGTAGACGATGATCACTGAGATGAGCGCCCCGGCGAAGGCGGCGAGCGGCAGCAGGCTGAGTCCACCCCACGAATACGAAACGTCCGAGACGATGACGATCGTTGCCCCCAGCGCTGCGCCTGTCGCCACGCCGATGAGGTAAGGGTCGGCCAGCGGGTTGCGGAAGACGCCCTGGTACGTCGCGCCGGTCAGCGCCAGCGTCGCGCCGACTGTGCCCGCGAGAATGACACGCGGCAGCCGCACGTCCCAGACGATAGTTTGCGTCGCCACCGAGATGTCGTCCGAGATGCCGACGCCCGGCAGGTGCGATGCCAGCACGCGCAGCGTGTCGCCCGGGGAGATCGCCGTGGGGCCGAGAGTGAGCCCCAGCACGAACATCACGGCCAGCACCAGACAGGACAGCAGCAGGCGCGGCCAGAGCGCGGTCCGTAGGCCCGCGATCAGTACCTCTGGCGCTGCCGTCGTCAGCTCGAGCGGCTGGCGGCGCTGGGTCAGTCGCACTCAGGCAAGCTCCGGATAAAGCAGATCGAAGAGCAGTTGAATGTCGTCGACAAGACGCGGCGTTGCGCGGCTGAGCAGGGCTGCCGGCACACCATACACACGCTCGGTCTGGACGGCGGGAATAGCGCCCCAGCCCGGCCGCGCGGACACAGTCTCGAGAGACTCGCCGAAGTCGGCGTCTGTCAGCACGATGACCTCAGGCCCGGCGGCGATGATCGCCTCATTGCTCATCTGAGGGAACGGCTCGCCCGTCGGCTCGGCGATATTCGGGGCCTTCAGGAGGCCGTACACCTCGTCGGGAAAGCTGCCGGGGCCCGCGGTAAAGAGCATCGCGTCGTACTCGTGAAAGACGCTCGGCCCCTTGTCGACATCGTCGAGCCTGGCGACGATGGCGTCGATATCGGTCTTCATTTCCGAGACGACGCTAGCAGCCTCGTCGCTGTGACCCGAGACCTCGCCAATGGTCTCGATCTGATCGTAAACGCCGTCGACGGTCGATGGCGTGGCCAGGAACATGACCGGGACGTCGAGAGCGAGCAGCGTCGACTGAAGGTCACCGGGATCGAAGAAGATGAGGACCAGGTCAGGCTCGAAGGAAACGATCCCTTCCACGCTGGGCGAGAAGCCGCTGATTTTAGGAATCGATTCGGCCTCCGGCGGATAGTCCGTGTTCTCATCCGCGGCGACTATCGCATCGCCCGCGCCCACGGCGAAGAGCACCTCGACGAACGAAGGGGCAAGAGCGACTATCGCGTCCGGTGCTTCTTCGAAGGTCAGCTCGACTCCAGCATCATCGACGATGGTAAGGGGATAGGCGGACGCTTCGGCGGGCGTGGCGGTCGCAATCGGGGTGGCGGTTCCGCCGTCGTCATCACCGCAGGCGGCAGCGAGGACGAGCACGGCGATGAGGCCGGCGAGAACGAAGACTTTGCGCATGATATTGGTTCCTCCCGTCATATGGCGGAAGGCAAGGGTGCGGTCAAGAAAAAAGACCCCTGCCCGAGTGAGCAAGGGTTCGTCGCCTGAGCGCGAGGCCCATGCCTTTCCTCGAAGGCTGGTACTCGGACTTAGGCAGGCGACCTGACTTCCCTGGTCTCTCCGACGCGCCGGAGAACCGGGATACAGTTGCGGGACAGCGCCGGCCTCTCACCGGCTTCGCTTTTGACTCCTGCGCCCCGTCAGCGAGAGGCCCGCTGGCAGGACGTCGTGGAGACCTCCGTCCATTCCTATTCGATTGTGGCCGCAGTATAGGCCCAGCTTCCGGCGGACGTCAACGAAGCGCCACCTGACACGAGCCGCTACGATGGTGCCAGCACAGCGGGAGGAATAACCCATGGATCTTGGCCTCGACGGACGCGCCGCCCTCGTCGGCGGCGCCAGCAAGGGCATCGGCAAGGCGATCGCCCGGGAGTTCGTAATGGAAGGCGCGCGCGTGATGATCTGCTCGCGCAGCGCCGAGAACCTGGCCGCCGCCGCAGAGGAGATTCGCAGCGAGACTGGCAAAGAAGTAGAGCACGCCGTCTGCGACATGGCGTCCCACGACGACATCAAGCGGACGGTCGCGGAGGCCGCGGCGAAGCTGGGACGGCTGGATATCCTGGTGAACAACGCCGGCGGGCCGCCCACCGGCACGTTCCAGGACCTGGACGAGCGTTACTGGCAGCACGCCATCGATCAGAACCTACTCTCGGCCGTGCGCGCGACCCGCGAGGCGTTGCCGCACCTCAAGCGCTCCGGCAGCGGCCGCATCATCAACGTCACCTCTGTTGCGGTAAAGCAACCCGTCGACGGGCTGATCCTCTCGAACGCCACGCGGCTGGCCGTCGTGGGCATGGCGAAGACGCTTTCGCGCGAACTGGCAGCCGAGGGCATCACAGTGAACAACGTCTGCCCTGGCAACGTCGCCACCGAGCGGTTGATTTCGCTGATCGAAGAGCGGGCGGCGCGACAGGGGCAAACGCTGGCTGACGCCGTCTCGCTGGAAGAGGGCCGCGTGCCGATGGGCTTCCTGGGCGAGGCCACGGACGTGGCGGGCCTCGTAGCGTTCCTGGCCTCCGACCGGGCGCGATACATCACCGGCACGACGATCCAGGTCGACGGCGGCAGCACGACGGCTGTGTTCTAGCGCTGCGGCAGCGGGAAACGAATGAGGGCGCCGCTTAGCGACGCCCTCATAGGTTCGTCAGTACGGTATTCGCTACGAGGGCCGGCCCTCGTACGACGGATCGTTCTTGTCGAACCAGACATCGGAGAACCAGTAGTTGTTGCCGAACCACGGCCAGCCGGTGCGGTTCTTGACGTACGGCCAGGCGATCGTCCCACCACCAGGAGAGGCGTAGTCGATGCGCGCGTTGGCCGCCGGCGCCTCCGGGTTCGTCTCGCCCAGGACGTAGCGCTGGATCTGGTAGCTGAGGTCCAGACGCGCGTCGGCGTCAAACTCTCGGCGCTGGGCGTCGAGCAGCAGATCGAGATCCGGATCGGAGACTCGGAACGAGTTCTTGGGACCATCGGTCTTGAAGTAGGGGTAGAACCAGTCGTCCAGGTCGATCCAGCCGTTGTCGAAGCCCCAGGTGAAGCCACCAACGTCGCACTCGTCCTTGAGCAGCCCCTCGGCGATGCGGGAGTAGGGCACAGCCTGGAAGTCGATGTCCTGGGTAATGCCCAGGTTCTGCTTGAGCGTAGTCTCGATGTATGACGGCGCGTAGCGGCGGATGTAGGCCGGAATATCGGCGAACCAGATCTGCGGGATCTCCGGGCTGCCGGCAGCTTCAAATAGCTGGCGGGCCTCCGCCAGGTCGGCGTCGCGGCCGGCCTTGTCGGTGCGGTAACCGGGCAGGGTCATCAGCTCTTCTTCTGGCAGCGCCCAGTAGCTGATCGCCTTGGTGATCGGCCCGGCAACGTTCCAGGCGCCTGAGCCGATGATCTGTACGATCTGCTGGCGGTCGGTCGCCAGGTGCAAGGCGCGGCGCACGCGCCAGTCGTCGAACGGCTTGCAGAACAGCTTAAAGCGCGTGTTCAGCCAGCCAGAGGTGGGAGCGCGCAGGAACTCAATCTCCGGCTCCTCTTCCTTCATACCAACGATCCAGGAAGGGTTGTCGATGAAGCCGGCGGTGTCGATCTCCTTGCGGCGGAAGAGCGATTCTACAGTGGGGTCGTTCAGGCCCTGGCCGGTAGCCAGGTAGCCGTCCAGATACGGCCTGTTCAGATCCGGATCGCCCCAGCCAAACCAGTCGGGGTTACGTATGGCCTTGTACTCAATACCGAAAGTCAGGCTATCCCACATGAAGGGACCGCTGCCGATCATGCGATCGCCGGGGCCGGGTTCGCGCCCAGCCAGGGCATCGACCGAGTCCCAGGGCTCGCCGGTCGGGCCTATTTCCATGTCCACGATCTCCTTGGGGATGATCATGGCGTTGGTGTCAGCCATAAAGTGATAGAAGGGCGCCACCGGGCCGTTGGTCTTGATCTTCATCGTGTAGTCGTCGATCTTCTCGATGGTGTCGATCGTCTCGTACTGACTTGAGCGATAGTAGTAAGGCCGCTGCGCGCTATCCTCGTTGCGCTGGCGGTCATAGCTGAAGATGACATCATCAACGGTCAGCTCGCGGCCAGCCAGGTCGGGGAAGTCTTTGCGGATCTTCTCAGTGTCGTGGAAACGCACGCCCCGACGAATCTTGATGACGTACTCAGTCGGCGCGCCCGGGTCGCCGATCATCTCCGGCGCGGACTCAGCGAGGTCCGGGATGATGTTCTCCCAGGTCGGTTCGTCGTGACTGGCGTACATATAGAGCTTGCTGAAGACGGCTGACTGGTTGGAGTACATCGGGCCGAACTGAGTCTGGTGCGGGTCGTAGCGGTCAAGAACGACCGGGTCGAAGCCGATGTAGGTGAGGGTGCCGCCACGGGAGTCGGGCGGCGCCGGGATGAAGTCGCGGCGGGCATCGAAGTAAGGTATCGGGGTGGCTTCGGTGCCGTTTTGAAGCGCGAGGAAGTCCTCCGCGCTACCACCGGTGCCGCCGCCGGTGCTTGTCGACGAATCAGAGGTGCAACCGACGACGGAAGCCGCCGCCAGGCCGCCTCCGACCACCAGAGCGCCGGACATCAGCCGCCGCCTGCTCATTCGTTTTCGCCAGAACTTGTCCCAGTAGTTAGATTCCGACATGCCTAGCCGTCTCCTTTCAGCAGGTGGGGCCCCCCATCAAGCTACGAAACGCCGATCCGGCAAGATTTACCTCTGTCGCAATCGCGGGTCAAGTACATCTCGCAGCCCATCCCCCGCAAGGTTGAAGCCTAGCACAGCCAACGAGATAGCGGCAGCGGCGAAGATACCCGGCCACGGGGCGTCGCCCAGCGAGGCGTAGGATTCGGAGAGCATAAAGCCCCAGGACACGCCCTGCGGCAGCTTCTCCGGGATAATGAAGGTCAGCGCTGCCTCTGCCAGGATAACCACCGCGATGCCAGTCGTGAAAACGACGATGAGCGATGAGAAGATGTTCGGCAGGACGTAGCCCCACATGATGCGCGCATCAGTGGCGCCAATGACTCGCGCCGCATCAATGTATTGCTGCTCACGAACGGACAGCACGACGCCACGCGTAATGCGTTGGACAGCCGGAATCCCGACCAGGCCGAGAGCGATCGCCGCCATAAGTAAGGTCGTTTGATCGCCCTCGTCGTTGATAAAGGGGATGGTTGGATTGATCGTTATGATCAGAATCAGGGCGATCAGCGCCGGGAACGCCTGTAGCGCATCCATGAATCGCTGCGCAATCAGGTCGAACCACCCTCCCCAGAAGCCCGAGATGACGCCGATGGCGGCACCGATGAGCGTAGCGAAGACGAGCGCCCAGACGCCGACGAACAGGGAGCGACGGGCACCGTTGACGATTCGCGACCAGGTGTCGCGGCCGTTCTGGTCGGTGCCCATCCAGTGCTGGGCAGTCGGCGCTTCGTAAGCATTCACGAGGCCGGACTCGGTGACGAAGAGGGTCTCGGGGCTATAGCGCTGCATCCAGGGCGGCCCCAGCTCGAAGCCGAACGGGCGGTCCGGCAGCTCGGGCGCGCCGAACTCTGCCTTCGGGGTGCCCAGCGTCATCGCGAACAGGATGATGATAAGAACAAAGCCGAAGGCGCCCAGGGGCTTCTTCCTGACGAACGTCCGTATGCCGCGCAGCATCCCAAGGCCAAAACGGTATGGTGCCGCCTGGGCTACTGCCGGTGCTGCCGCTTGTGCTTCGTCCATGCCTGCCTCGTGCCTACGTGTACCTGATCCGCGGATCGAGCCAGCCGTAGGCGATGTCGATAAAGAGGTTGACGAAGACGAGCACCACAGCGACGACGATAACGACCCCCTGCACCGCCGGGAAGTTCGGGTTTTGCGAGATGTTGAGAACGATGTAGCTGCCAAGGCCGGGTATCCCGAAGATGACCTCCAGGATGACGTTGCCGCTGACGATGTTTCCGAGAAGGATGCCAACGATCGTGAGCACCGGGATAAAGGCGTTCTTGAGAGCGTGGCGGATGATGACCACTCTCTCCTTCAACCCCTTGGCCCAGGCAGTTCGGACATAGTCCTGTCGCAGGACCTCAAGCATCTGAGAGCGCAGAAAGCGCATGATGATGGCGCCGGTTCCAAGCCCGGCTAATACCGCTGGCGCGAACATTATCTTGAGGTTCTCGATGGGATTCTCATGAAAATAAACGTATTCGACGTGCGGCACGAGCCAGTCCGAGAACGGTATTATATCTTCATATTCCGACACCAAAATGATTAGTAACACTGCTAAAACGAAGACCGGAATGCCCAGCGCCAGGATCGAGAAGAAGCGCAAGAAGTAGTCCGCCCATCCGTCTTGCTTGACGGCGGAGATCACTCCGATCGGCAGCGCGATCATCATCGCGAACATGATCTGCAGTATGCCCAGCTCAATCGATGGGCCAGCGCGCGACCAGATTTCGCCGGCGATGGGATCCTTGTTACCAGTGGTGGAGGTCCCGAGGTCCAGCCGCACCGTGTCCCAGAGGAACGTGGCGTACTGCTCAGGGATGGAGTCGACGAGGCCGAGCTCCGCTCTGGCGATAACCTCACACTCTTCCTGTAGTGCGGACCCTGTACCACCGGCGAGGCAGCCACCGGCGCGGCGAGTGACGACTGAGCTGGTATCGATACGAAGCGCGGCGAAGACCATTGTCGCCACGAGGAAGAGGACAAAGAAGTTCAGCAGGATGCGGCGAATGAGGTACTGCTGCACAGAACTCCCCTATCCGAGCGCAGACCTGTCGGGGCCAGATACGGCGACAGATTGCATTCTAAGTAGCACCTAGGTACAGGGCGATTTGAGTGGCTAGAAAGTAGCATCGGCCATATTGGTTGTCAAGGAGCAGCGAGCTGAGGCGCCGGGCTGGTGGGCGACGGGCGAAGACGTTGATAACCGCCGGTCACGGTCGATTCGGGTTCGCCATCGCTTGACAGATTCGCGGCGAACTGTAAGGATAATTACAGAAGTCACAAACTTTGTGACGCGCCGAATCCGCCTTAGGCGGACCGGGGGGAAGATCTCGGGGTGAATCTCGCTCCGCCAACGCGGAACGAGTAGGGTCACCCTTTCGACCCGAACCCGTCAGCTAACCTCGGAGGCGAAAGAAGGGGCCAATCCGCCTGGTGGCGGTATCGGCTCTTTTTTATTGCCACGGAGGGATGGGAACCAAAATGCAGACAGCAGCACCACCGCGAGCATGCCCCCGCTGCGAGGGGTCGATGCTCTTCGAAGAAGACTGGTATGGCGCCTACAGCACGTGCTTGTCCTGTGGGTACGTCTACGAGGTTGGCGCCATGGCCGGTGCCGAACTCGAAGCAGAGATGAACGGAGACACCCGACAGCGCCGGCGCCAGCCGTCGCACGGCAAGCTCCGACTCTAGCAACCGACGCGAACGCGAATCAAGGGGCGCTGGTTTCGGCCAGCGCTCCTTCAGTTTTGGGGCATGACCTCAGGAGGAAACACGGATGACATATATCAGAGTCTCAACCATGACTCCCCTCGCCGGACGAGAGGAAGAGGCAAGTCAGGTCAACCAGCAACTCGTGGACTTCTACGGCACCCAGGAAGGCTGCGTCAGCAGCCATTTCGTGAAGGCGGCCGATAGATCCGATGAGCAGGGCCGAATTTCGATCTGGACCTCAGAGCGAGCCGCCAACAACGCTGCCACGCAGGAGCGCTCGCTCCAACTGCGGTCTAGCCTGCACCTGGTCGTCCGCCGCGGCCACCAGGACCGCTCCTTTACGAGTGCCGGCGCAACCACCGACGCAGCGGTAGGATCAGCCGTATAAGCGGAACGAAGAGATCCCATAGCTGGCCTGATACACGAAATATTAACCTTTATTGCGCTGTTTCAGGCTTGCCTCCGCGAAGGCGCACCACGTAGGCTTGAACTGAGGCAAATACCAATGCCGGACTCCCAGGTACGGGCCTCTAGAACACAGGAGGGTTGGGAAGATGCTTTCTCCAACGAAGCGGAATGAGGGTTCCCTTTCGCCAATGCAGAGCCACTTTCTTCAGCGGCTGAACCGGTTGCTCAAACTGCGCAGCGAGCAGAGTGGCCAGCTGAACGAAGACGGCCTGCGCCTCATGGACCGCACGATTTACGCCACTTACTGCGACGCCGTCGACGTTGGCGTCACCGAAGAAGCGCAGAAGCTACTGCACCGCCCGACTGCGGTACCCACCGCCGGCCCGGCCGCAGAGTAGCAGCCGAAGCGCCGTTCACAGCGAGCAGCGTGTTCGCCTGTATCCCGCCCGTGTCCGGCCGCCCACCAAATCGCTCCTGACCACCCTCCCCGTCCACCAGCCAATCCGAGTGCGCTGCGCGGCGTCATCACGCATCCGGCCGGCCGTACTTGGCCCACGGGCAGAGCCCAGAGCTAGGCTTCGCGGCGCACGGGGTTCGAGAGGATGCCGATGCCGTCTATCTCGACTTCGACAACGTCGCCGTCCTCGAGCTTCGGCGGCTCTCCCGGCGTGCCGGTAAAGAGCAGATCGCCCGGCGCCAGTGAGATCACTTCCGAGGCGAAGGCGATCATCTTCGCGACGCCATGGATGAGCTGGTCTGTGCTCGACGACTGCCGCTCATCGCCGTTGACTCTCGTGCGGAGCATGACGGCGCCTGGTTCGACATCCGTGGCGATCACCGGCCCGAGAGGCGTGAACGTGTCGGAGCCCTTGGCGCGCCACCACTGCAGGTCGTCACGCTGCCAATGGCGAGCGCTGACGTCGTTGCCACAGGTATAGCCAAGCACATAGTCCAGCGCCTCTTCCGGCGCAACCTGGTGGCAGACGCGGCCGATCACGGCAACGAGTTCGCCCTCGGCGTCCACGCGGCGCGCGCCTTTCGGAAGAACGATCGTTTCCCCCGGACCGATGACAGAGGACGTGGGCTTGAGGAAGAACTGCGGGATGTCAGGCGCGTCGCCGTCCTTGAGGACGGCGCGGCCACTGGGCAGATGAGACTTGTAGTTCACCGCGGCAGCCAGGATCGTGCCCGGCACGAGCGGCGCGAGCAGCTGAACGTCCGCGAGGGGTAGTGATGCACCGGTCGGTTGACGCTGGCCGAACAAGTCGCCCTCGAACGGCTGAACGGCGTCCCCTTCGAGCAGGCCATAGCCCACGACGGCGCCAGCCCTGTAGCGACAGAGCTGCATTAGAACGGGATAACGATGCGGCGGAAGCGCTCTTTGTAGGTCCCGTCAGTGTCGCTCCAGAACTGGAGCAGGCGCTCCTTCATGCCCTCCATGTCGTCGATCTGGCTCTCGTGGCAAGCCAGCGCCTCAAACTTCTTGTCGAGCGCGTCTGTGATGTCGACGTCGAAGTTGGTGTCGCTCGCGGTCCAGAGGTAGACCTCTTTCGCGCTATACGGCTCAAGACCCTCGTCGAGCAGCTCCGGAAAGCTGGGCCGGTTCCGGGCCAGCGGATACACCGCATCGAGGACGACTGTCCCGGCCGCCCGGTGGTCCGGATGGTTGATAAACATGTCGCGCACGATGTGGTTCGGGTCGTGGCTGAAGACAGCGTGCGGTTTGAGGCGCCGGATCAGGCGCACGATATCGCGCGTGAAGTCTTTGGTGTAGGCGAGGTCACCGTCGACGTTATTGAGGAAGAAGACTTCCTTCACACCAAGCACGGCGGCGGCGGCCTTCTGCTCCTTCTGGCGTAGCGGAACGAGAACGTCGGCAGTCATCTCCGGGTCCTCGCTGCCCTTGGAGCCATCGGTGCAGATCACGTAGTAGAACTCCCAGCCCTTTTGCACCCAGGTGTAGACCGTGCCAGCAGCGCCGAATTCGGAGTCGTCGGGATGTGCGGAGATAACGAGCCCTACTTTGGGGCCCTCTTGTTCTTCAGTCATGGGTACACGTACGTCCTCTAGTCCAGATCCCATTAGATTGGTTGGTGCCGCTCGCAGGGCATCGTGGCGGATTGTACCGGTGTCGTAATCCTGTTGACAACCGAACGTATGGTCTCTAAACTTTTGTTCTGGCGAACAAAAGTTCGGCTATCTTCGGCAAGCCGCCCTGGAAGGACACCAAATGAAGGACCTGTCAGCGAAACAACAGCGCATCCTGGACTACATCCGCGACTTCATCGAGGAGCACGATTACCCGCCCAGCATTCGGCAGATCCAGCAGGCTTGCGAAATCAGCTCCACCTCTGTCGTGGACTACAACCTTCGAATACTAGAACGCCAGGGCCACATCAGGCGCGACCGCGAGGTATCACGCGCCATCGAGGTGTTGCACGGCGGCCGGCGCGCGCCGCGCGTCGTTCATGTTCCTATTCGAGGCACGATCGCCGCGGGGCCACTGAACCTCGCCGACACGTCGACCGCCGACATGTCAGACTCGATCGAAGTCGTGCCGGAGATGATCGGTGACCGCGAGAACGTCTTCGCTCTACGGGTGAAGGGGACGTCGATGATCGACGCGCTGGTCAACGACGGCGACGTCGTGATCCTGGAGGGCCCCGAAGCGGCGCGCGACGGCGACATGGTGGTCGCCTGGCTAAAGAACGAGGAAGAGACGACGCTGAAGCGGATCTTCCGCGAGGGAGACCGCGTGCGTCTACAGCCCGCCAACGAGACGATGCAGCCGATTTACACGGACGCCGGCAACGTCGAAGTACAGGGCCGCGTGATCGCCTCGATCCGCCAGCAGATTGCCTGACGCGGCCGACCCGGTATAATGCGACTCGCCCGCTATAGCGCCGGCGGCATCTAGCTCTCCTGCTGAGAGGCCGGCGGCCCACCCGAAAGGCGCCCCTTGCAGGACACCATCCTTCGCGTAGAGGACCTCCAGGCCGAATACGACACAGCCGACGGCGTCGTGAACGCCGTGAACCACGTCTCCTTCGAACTGCGCCGCGGCACTACTCTGGCCATCACGGGCGAGAGTGGTTGCGGCAAGTCCTCGGTGGCGCTGGCTATCATGGGCCTCTTGCCGCACCCAGGCCGAATTACCGCCGGCAAGATCTTCTTCGGCGAGCGCGACCTTCTCACCTTGAAGGGAGAGGAGCTGCGCAAGATTCGCGGCCGCGAGATCGCCATCGTCTTCCAGGACCCGAGCACCGGCCTCAACCCCGTGCTCTCTATCGGCGATCAGGTAGAAGAGATCATTCGTACGCACCAGCCGGTTTCCAAGCGCGAGGCGAAGGCGATGAGCATCGAGGCGCTCGGCCAACTCGGACTGCCCGACCCCGAGCAGATCGTCCGCCGCTATCCGTTCCAGCTTTCAGGCGGCATGGCGCAGCGTGTGATGATCGCGATCGCCACGGCGCTCAACCCGTCCGTGCTGATCCTCGATGAACCAACGTCCGCTCTCGACGTGACAGTGCAGGCGGCGATCCTTGAGGACATGCGGCGTCTCCAGGAGCAGCACGGCACGTCGATCATCCTCATCTCCCACGACCTCGGAGTCGTCGCGCAGATGGCCGACAGCGTCGCCGTGATGTACGCCGGCCACATCGCCGAGTACGCCGACGCCGCGACGCTGTTTCGCTCGCCGCGTCACCCGTACACTGCGTCGCTGATGGCGAGCCGGCCGCGCCCGGATCGGGAGAGCAGCGGCCCGCTGGCGGCGATCGACGGCTCAGCTCCTTCCCTGATCGACCTCCCGGACGAGTGTGCTTTCATACCGCGCTGCAAGAAGGCGACATCAGAGTGCCGAACTGCACCCGCACCGAAACTGCTCTCGGTCGGCTCGGGCGCGCACGTCGCCGCTTGCTACAACCCGATGTACCAGCAAGACGACGACACAGCGGCTCAGAGGAGCGCCTGAGTGGCCTCGCGGGAAAGAACCCCTCGCGACCTCTGGAGCCGCCTGCGCAACCTCGGCCGGCGCGTCGAGGAGGAGATATACGACTTCACCGAAGAAGACGCCCAGCGCGACGAAGAGCCACGCGGCCGCAACACGATGATCGCACTCATGAACGGGTTCTTCACGATGTGGCGGGCCAGCCAGGCGAGCACCGCCGAGCGCGCCCTCGGGTCGCTGGCCGGCCTCAGTGTTATCTGGCTCGTCGCCGTCGACCGCGGGCTCGGCTTCAAACGGACGTGGGCGCGCATACCGGCGGCGACGTTCGTCGCGATCTGGTTCGTGCCCGGCCTCATCGCCGGAACCTGGACCGTCGTCGCCAACCTCGGCGTCGAGAACATGCGGCGCATCCGCTCATGGGGCCTGGTGCTCACCTTCTCTGCATCGGGCCTGATCGCCTTCCGGGCCGTCTTCAGCGAACTCGCCCGCCGCGAGCTGCGCCCGATGCGCAGCCGCCGCGACGACGACTAGCCGCAGGCGAATTCCCTCGACTGCGTTCTAAACTTGACGCGTGCTAGACTCGATCCCACTGACCAAATAGCGCTTGATGGGAGAAAGCATGGCTGACAGGAGCTACAAGATCGCCGTCCTACCCGGCGACGGCACGGGCCCGGAGGTCGTCCGCGAGGGCCTCAAGGCGCTCGAAGCGGCGGCCGCGAAGACCGGCTTCCGCTACGACCTCGAACACTACGATCTCGGCGGGGAACGTTACCTGAAGACGGGCGACATCCTGCCGGACTCCATCCTCGAAGAGCTGCGCGGCTTCGACGCCATCTTCCTCGGCGCGATCGGCCATCCGGACGTACAGCCGGGCATCCTCGAGAAGGGCCTCCTCCTGCGCCTGCGCTTCGAACTCGACCAGTACATCAACCTGCGCCCGGTCAAGCTCTACCCCAACGTTGAGTGCCCGCTCAAGGACAAGGGCCCGGAGGACATCGACTTCGTCGTCGTGAGAGAGAACACGGAGGGGCTCTACAGCGGGATGGGCGGCTTCCAGTACAAGGGGACGCCGCAGGAAGTCTCGACGCAGATCCACATGACGACCCGCTTCGGCGCCGAGCGCGCGATCCGCTTCGCCTTCGACCTGACGCGCGAGCGCAACAAGGACAAGCAGCTGCACTTGGTGGGGAAGACGAACGTGCTTACCTTCGTGCACGACACCTGGTGGCGCGCCTTCAACGAGGTCGGCGAGGCGGACTACCCGGACATCCGCCGCGAGTACGCACACGTGGACGCCACCTGCATGTGGTTCATCAAGAACCCGGAGTGGTTTGACGTGATCGTGGTCGAGAACATGTTCGGCGACGTCATCACGGACCTGGGAGCGATGATCCAGGGAGGGATGGGCATCGCCGCCGGCGGCAACCTGAACCCGGACGGCGTCTCGATGTTCGAGCCGATCGGTGGCAGCGCACCGAAGTACACGGGGCAGGACGTGATCTGCCCGCTGGCCGCGATCGCCGCCGCCCAGATGATGCTCGAGCAGCTGGGCGAAGCGGACGGCGGCGCTCGCATCGAGAGCGCAATCGTCGAAGCGCTGGGCAGCGGCAAGATCAAGTCGCTCTCCGCCGGCAAGATGGGCATGGGCACGGCGGCGATGGGCGACCTCGTCGCAGGGCTGGTCTAGGCGTTAGTCGAACACTACGGTCTTGTTGCCGTAGACGAGGATGCGGTTGCGCAGGTGGAGATCGACGGCGCGGGCGAGGACGGTCTTCTCCAGATCACGGCCCTTGCGCACGAGGTCGGTCACGGAGTCGCGGTGGCTGACACCGGCAACGTCCTGCTGGATGATCGGTCCCTGGTCCAGCTCCGGCGTCACGTAGTGGGCCGTGGCACCGATGATCTTGACG
>CBDTZZ010000005.1:0-15084 GCA_965365035.1 uncultured bacterium
GCGCCGGCACCCTCTTCGCCGAGTACGTGCGCCTCAACCTCGCCGTCACTAACCAGTGGGCGCGCGCGATCGATATGCCGTCCGAACCGGGCCCCCTCGCCGACTTCATCGGCCACCGCCTCGCCGTCGACCTCCACGCCAAACAGCGCCTCCTCGAAGAAGAATCACCGCGCTACCGCCTGCGCACCGAAATCGACGTCCTCGGCGAAGGCATCCGCCTCCTCCACCCCCGCGTCCGCGCCGCCCGCACCGCCCGCTGGTCCGGCTTCGCCGTCGGCAACTAGCGAGCCACTCGCTCATTGCCCCGCTCGTCGGCCATAATGGCCGTATGAAGCTCAGCAAGCGCATCGGCCGCACCTCCGCCGTCATCTCCCTCGCCGCGCGCGTCTACCTCGGCTACAAAATCATCACCGTCCGCGAGAAGCGCTTCGGCCTGCGCCCGAAGAAGGCCGGCCGCCAGCGGCTGCGCCACCACACCTGGTCCGCCAACCACTTCTACGACACCGCCGTCCAGCGCCAGGGCCTCCTCATCAAGCTCGGCCAGATCATCGGCTCCCGGCCAGACCTCATCCCCGACGAGTACATCGACGTCCTCTCGCGCCTCCAGGACGACGTGCCGCCGCGCACGTTCAAAGTCATCCGCCGCGTAGTCGAACGCGAGCTAGAGCGCCCTCTCGACGACATCTTCGACGACTTCGAGGAGACGCCCATCGCCTCCGCCTCCCTGGCGCAGGTGCACCGCGCGCGGCTCAAGCCCACCGCCGCGGAGCCCGAAGGCCGCATCGTCGCCGTTAAGGTGCAGTATCCCGGCATCGAGGAGATCGTCGACAACGACCTCCAGAACGTCCGCTTCCTCCTGCGCATCCTCGCTCAGTTCGAGCGCAACCTGGACTTCACGCCGATCATCGAAGAGCTGTCGCATAACGCGCCTCAGGAGCTCGATTTCATCAACGAGGGCCACAACGCCGAGCTTATCGACAAGAACTTCACCGAGCGCGATAACGTCGTCGTGCCCGAAATCATCTGGGAGTACTCGACCAGTCGCGTCCTGACGATGGAGTTCATGGAAGGGATCAAGATCACCGACGTCGACGCCCTGCGCCGGGCTGACATCGAGCCGGAGGCCGTCGCCCAGCTCGTCACCGACGTCTACTGCGAACAGCTATACCTCCACGGCATGTTCCACGCCGACCCGCACCCGGGCAACTTGCTCGTGCAGCCGGGCCCAACGCTTGTGATGCTGGACTTCGGCCTCTGCCGCCAGTACGACGACACGTTCCGCCTTCGTTACGCGAAGATGACCAACGCGATGCTGCGCTGGGACCTGCCGGCGCTCGTCGAATCGTACAAAGAACTCGGTATCAAGGTGAAGAATCCGGACGACCCGGCCGTTTACGTCGAGATGGGCCGCGCCTTCATGGAGACATCCCGCGATGGCGAAGGCTACGCCAACGCCGACCTCGTGGCCGAGTCCAACCAGCGCTTCGAGAAGGCCGTGCGCGCCAACCCGGTCACCGACATTCCGCGCGAACTGCTGCTAATCATGCGCGTAACAGGCCTTTTGAGCGGCCTCGGCAAGCACCTGGGATCGCGCGTAGACGTCACGGAGACGCTGCTGCCGTATACGCAGGCAGCGCTCGACGGCGCTAAAGTTTCCCGCTAACACGCTCTGAGATGGCAGAAGCCGAGTTCTGCATTCACCATTGAAGTAATTTTCTTATCTTGTCAGCTTAGCGTCCGCTCAGATACGCTTTCGCGTGCGACAATAAGGGCAGCAGCCCAAGATCCTTTTCCCCGCGTAACCCGGAGGTAGATCATGGTACAGACGGAAGCCGAAGCAGCGGCCGCCAAGGCGGCGACCGCACCGGCAGCCGCAGCGGTCAACTTCTCGATGGAGTTGAACGACGAGCAGCGCCAGATGCAGAAGTGGGTCCACGACTTCGCGAAAGACGTGATCCGGCCCGCCGCCCACGAATGGGACGAGCGAGAGGAAACACCGTGGCCGATCATTGAAGAGGCCGCGAAGGTCGGCATCTACTCCTGGGAGTTCGTGCAGAACTCGTTCGGCGACTCCACCGGCTTGATGATGCCGATCGTCAACGAGGAGCTTTTCTGGGGCGACGCCGGCATCGGCCTCTCGATCCTCGGCTCCAGCCTCGCCGTCGCAGGCATCGTCGCCAACGGCTCGATGGAGCAGGTCGTCGAGTGGGTGCCGCAATGCTTCGGCACCCCGGAGAAGATTCAGCTGGGCGCGTTCGGCGTCAGCGAGGCGGACGCCGGATCCGACGTCAGCTCACTGAAGTCGCGGGCGATCTACAACGAGGCCAAGGACGAGTGGACGCTGAACGGCACGAAGTCGTGGATCACCAACGGTGGTATCGCCGACGTGCACGTCCTTGTCGTCTCAGTTGAACCCGAACTGAGATCTCGCGGCCACGCCGCATTCGTGATCCCGCCGGGGACGAAGGGCATCAGCCAGGGACAGAAGTACCTGAAGCACGGTATCCGCGCCAGCCACACCGCCGAGGTCGTCCTGGACGACTGCACGGTGCCGGGCAGCTGCCTGCTGGGCGGCAAGGAGAAGCTCGACGCCCGTCTTGCGCGCGCCCGCGAAGGCAAGAGCTCAAGGTCGCAGGCGGCGATGGCCACGTTCGAGGCAACGAGGCCAGCCGTCGGCTCGCAGGCAGTGGGTGTGGCACGCGCCGCTTACGAGTTCGCGCTCGATTACGCCAAAGAGCGCGTGCAGTTCGGCCGCCCGATTATCGAGAACCAGGCGATCGCCTTCAAGCTCGCCGACATGAAGACAGCCATCGACGCGTCGCGACTGCTGGTATGGCGCGCGGCCTGGATGGGTAAGACCGGCCAGCCGTTCACCGCAGGCGAAGGCTCGATGTCGAAGCTGTTCGCCGGCGAGACCGCGGTCAGGGTCACCGACGAGGCGATCCAGATCCTGGGCGGCATGGGCTACGTTCGCGACAACCCCGTGGAGCGCTGGCACAGAGACGCCAAGATCTACACGATCTTCGAGGGCACGTCCGAAATCCAGCGCCTGGTGATCGCCCGCGCGATCTCCGGCATCCACATCAAGTAGCAATCAGGCGGCCAGAAGGAAGCCCGAACGGGCGCGGCGAAAGTCGCGCCCGTTCTGCTATCTCGGAACGGGGGACGTGCGATGAGCTGTCACCGGATTCGGGGACCGGATGAGCGGAATGGACACGCTGGCACGTCGAATCCGCTTATCCGTTGATGATCCGCTGACAGCTACGCCGCGTCTACGCTACGCCAGCCAGCGCGCGGCGTCTTTGGCGTGATAGGTGAGAATGATGTCGGCGCCGGCGCGCTTAATGCCCGTCAATAGCTCCAGGGTGGCGCGCTCTTCCTCGAGATACCCAGCGGCGGCCGCGGCCTTGACCATCGCGTACTCGCCGCTGACGTTGTAGGCGGCCAGCGGCAGGTCGAAGCGCTCGCGGGCGCGAGCGATCAGGTCGAGGTTCGTCAGCGCCGGCTTCACCATCACGATATCGGCGCCTTCTTCGATATCAGACTCGATCTCACGCATCGCCTCGCGGCTGTTCGCCGGGTCCATCTGGTAGCCGCGGCGATCGCCGAACTGCGGCGCCGATTCCGCAGCGACGCGGAACGGACCGTAGAACGCAGACGCCTGTTTGGCGGCATAGGACATGATTGGCGTCGACTCGAAGCCTGAGCGGTCGAGCGCAGAGCGGATGGCGGCGACGCGGCCGTCCATCATGTCTGACGGAGCGACGAGGTCAGCGCCCGCCTCGACGTGTGAAACGGCGGTCTGCGCCAGAAGGTCGATCGTGCGGTCGTTGTCCACGCTACCGTCATCGAGGACGATCCCACAGTGCCCGTGTGAGGTGTACTCGCACATGCAGACATCGGTGATCACGAGAAGGTCCGGCTGCGCGGCTTTGAGCGCGCGCACCGCCCGCTGGGCGATGCCGTCGGGGGCGTAAGCTTCGGAGCCTGCCTCGTCCTTGGCCGAAGGCAGCCCGAAGATGAGGACGCCGCCGATGCCGAGCGAAACGACCTCTTCGGCCTCGCGCACGGCCTGGTCGATCGAGAGCTGGTACTGCCCGGGCATCGAGGCGATCTCCGTGCGCACGCCTTCGCCCGGCGTGACAAACAGCGGATACACGAACTCGGCCGGCGACAACCGCGTCTCCCGCACCAGCGAGCGCATCGCCTCGCTGGAGCGCAGCCGCCGGAAGCGCCGGAACGTCTCGGTCACGCGCGTGGTGGTCATGAGGTCACTTCGTGGCCCGTCAGGTGCCCTATAAGCGCCTCGACGAGGCCTTCTACAGTGTACTCCGACGCCATGACGTCGACCGTGAGGCTGGCTTCGCGCGCGGTGTCTGCCGTGATCGGGCCAATGCAGGCGATTAGCGGGTGCGATTCACCCTTCAATGCGGCGGCATCGGGGCCGAGGATGGCGAGCAGGTTGCGCACGGTAGAGGACGAGGTGAATGTCACAATGTCGATGCGGCCCTCACTGACGGCTGCCAGCACATCGGGATCGGGCTCGGACGGAACGGCAGCGCGGTAGACCACGATCTCGTCGATGGCCGCGCCCAGCGCTTCCAGGCCAGTAACGAGCTCGGGGCGGGCGGACTCGGCGCGCGGCAAGAGCACGGCGTCGCCCTTGCTCACGTGCGCGCGCATCGCTTCGACGACGGCCTCGGCGACGTACTCGCTCGGAACTACGTCCGCGGCTATTCCCTGCGACCGCAAGGCATCGGCCGTCGCCGGACCGATCGCGAAGACACGGGTGCCGCCGAAGGATCGGGCGTCTAGGCCGCGTTCGGCCAGGTGCTCGAACGTCAGCTCGACTGCGTTGGCGCTCGTGAACCCGCACCAGGCGTAGCCGCCGTCACGAAGGCGGTCGATGGCCGCGGTCAGCGGGGCCGTGTCGACGACCGGCTCGATCTCGATCGCGGGCAGCTCGATGGGGATCGCGCCCTGAGCGGTCAGTAGGCGCGCCAGGTTGCTCGCCTGCCGCCTGGTGCGCGTGATAAGGACGCGCTTACCGAACAGCGGCCGAGACTCGAACCAGGAAACGTTCTCTCGCAAGCGCACGACCTCACCGACGACGGTGATCGCGGGCGGCGTCAGGCCTGCCTCGGCGACACGCTCCGCGATGTCGGCAAGCGTGCCGGTGACGGTGCGCTGCTCGGGTGTCGTGCCCCAGCGGATGACGGCGACGGGTGTCGTCTCCGGACGGCCGTTGGCGACGAGGTTGGCAACGATCTCCGGCAGGTTCTTCACGCCCATCAGGAAGACGAGCGTGTCGACGGCGGCCGCCAGATGCTGCCAGTCGATGGCGGACTCGAGCTTGCCGGGTTCCCTTCGACTGCGGCTATCGCCGGGCTCAGGACAGGCCTCGTGACCGGTGATGACGGCGAAGCTGGCGGCGACGCCACGGTGCGTAACGGGGATGCCGGCGTAGGCAGGGACTGCAACAGCAGATGTGACGCCGGGTACGATCTCGAACGGGACGCCGGCGGCGCGCAACGCCTCGGCTTCCTCGCCGCCGCGGCCGAAGACGAACGGATCGCCGCCCTTCAGCCGCACGACACGCCTGCCCTCGCGCGCCTTGTCTATGAGCGTCTGGTTGATGGCGTCCTGATCGTGCGGAGCCTCGGTCGCGCCGCTGACTGGAGCCGGGACTTTGCCCACGTAAATCAGCTCGGCGTCAGCTTTCGCGTGATCGAGGAGGCGATCGCTGATCAGGCGGTCGTAGACGATGACGTCCGCCTCGCGGATGCGGTCGAGGCCGGCGACCGTGATCAGCCCGGGGTCGCCCGGCCCGGCACCGACGAGGTACACGACGCCCATAGTCACGGGCTCGCCTCCAGCAGCGCCTCGGCGCCCTGTGCGATCAGGTACTCGGCGAGACGTACGCCCAGCGCGTCGGCGTCGCCAGCGGGGCTCTCCATCTCTCCGCTCAGAAGACGTCCTTTGCCGCCGACGAGGCCGCGCAGGCGAAGCGGTGCGCGCTCAGGCGAGGGTCCGTAGCCGACGGTGGCGTAGGCGGCGATAGCTGCGTGACAGCCGCCGCCCAGGCGGCGCTCGAAGCCGCGCTCTGCGGTCACGGCGACGCGCGTCTCGCGGTCATCCACGGTGCTCACGAGATCGAGGGCCTCCCGATCGTCTGATCGCGCCTGCAACGCGAGCGCGCCCTGGCCGACGGCGGGGAGCATCTCCTCCGGCTCGAATATCTGCGCGGCGCGTTCCAGCCAACCGAGGCGCGCGAGGCCGGCCGCGGCCAGCACGACGGCTTCGTATTCGCCTTCCTCGGCCTTGCGGATTCGTGTGTCAACGTTACCCCGGATATCGCGCACGTCGATGTCGCCGCGAAGAGCGATGAGCTGAGCGGCTCTACGGGGGCTGCCAGTACCAATCGCCGCGCCGGACGGCAGCGCGGCGAGCGGCGATCCGTCGCGTGAGACGAGAACGTCCCGAGGGTCTTCGCGAGCGAGGACGGCGGCGACCGTCAGGCCGTCCGTCTCGGCGCTGGGCAGATCCTTGAGGCTGTGAACGGCGAGGTCGATCTCGCCGTCGAGCAGCGCCCGTTCGATCTCGATCACGAAGACGCCCCGGCCACCGATCTCGCCGAGCGATTGCTGGGAGCGGTCACCGGAAGTGGAGATCTTGCGCGTGTCGAAAGTAGAAGCAGGGTGAGCGGCGGATAGTGCTTCGAGCGCGATTTCTGTCTGACGGGTAGCGAGACGAGAGCCGCGGGTGCCTATCGTGAAGGTCCGGGCGGACACAACTGAGGCCGCCTTCTAGTGACCGCCCGCCGGGTTGCGCGGCCGCGAACCCGAGGGGTGGACGTCGAAGAGGTCCTCCAGCGCTTCCATGTACAACCCCTTGTCGGAGCCGTTCTTGAGGCGGGCGATCGGCCGGTCGAGCATCTTCTTGACGATCGCTGAGGTCATCGCCTCGATCCGCTTTCGGTCAGCGTCATTGAGGTCCATCTTGCCGAGCGTGCGCTTGATCTCGCTCAGGCGGATCGCCTCGGCGCGCTCCCGCAAGGCGGAAATTACAGGCACGACGTCGAGCGAACGCCACCACTCTTCGAAGGCGGCGACTTCCTCGCTGATGATCGCCTCGACGCTCTCGACCTCGGCGCGGCGGCCGCTCCGGCCCTCGTTCGTGACAGCTTCGATGTCGTCGATGTCGCAGAGGTGGACGCCGGAGATGTCGCGGACTGATGGGTCGACGTCGCGGGGCACGGCGATGTCGATGAAGAGGAGACCGCGGTCGGCGCGGCTCTCCATCACCGGCTTCACGTCGTCGGGCCCGATCACGAACCCCTCAGCGCTCGTACCGCTGATCACGATGTCGGAGGCCACCAGGGCGTCGCGCAGATGATCGAAATCGACGGCCTCGGTTCCGGGGCCAAGCTGGTCAGCAAGGGCCGCGGCCCGTTCCTGCGTGCGGTTGGCGACGAGGATGTGCGACCGGGTCTGCTGCGCCAGCGCGCGGGCCGATAGCTTGCCCATGCTGCCGGCGCTGATGACGAGGACTGTCTTGCCGGTCAGGTCACCGAGCGATTTCCGGGCGAGTGCCACAGCGGCCGAGCCAACAGATACGGCGTGACGGCCGATGTCCGTCTCGGAACGGGCCCGCTTGCCGGCGTGAATCGCGGAGTGAAAGAGGTAAGAGAGAGAGCCGTTGAGAGTAGCCGCGTCGGTGGCGACGGACATCGCTTCTCGCACCTGGCCGAGTATCTGGGACTCCCCAAGCACCATCGAGTCGACGCCGCTGGCAACGCGCAAGAGGTGATTGGCGGCGGCGGCGTGCTGGAGCACGTAAAAGTGCTTGTCGCTTACGGCGGCACCCTTGGCGTCGTTGAGCAGCCGAATCAGGTCGCCGCCCTCGCCTTCCGGCACTGTGGCGTAAAGCTCGGTGCGGTTGCAGGTAGAGAGCAGGACCGCGCCACCCAGGTCGGCGGCGATCTGCGGGAGCTGCTGACGCAACTCGTCCCCCGTGAAGGCCAGCGTCTCACGCTCCTCGATGGGCGAGGTGACGTGGTTCAAGCCAACGCAGGTGACCAGCAGGTTCTTGCTCATGACAGTTCAGGGACGGCCTGGTCCGACGGCGAGAAGAGAAGATCGAGGAAGCGGGCCTTCGCCTCTTCGCGCTTACCCTCCCGGATGAGCTTCTTGACGATGCCGTCGAGTGCCGCGTTCCACACATCGAGGTGGTCGCGCTGGCAACGCGGGCAACCCTGGATCTCGAGGCCTTGCTCTCGGGTCTCCTTGCGGATTTCGGCAGCCAGGTCGAGGAGCGCCGAGTCGTCTTCCGTCAGGAAAGTTTCGAGGTCTTCGCGCACCTTGCGGGCCATCGCCGGACTCTTGCCGGCGGTCGAGATGGCCAGCGTCAGGTCGCCTTTGCGGATGACGCCGGGCATAACGAAGTCGCAGTTCGGTACATCGTCCACGGCGTTGACCCAGATGTGGCGCTCGCGGCCCTCCGCCCAGACCTTTTCGTTCTCCTCGCGGCTGTCAGTGGCGACGAACACAAGCTCGTAACCTGCTATGTCGCCAGCCTCGTACTCACGCTCGATGTGTGTGAGACGGCCGGCATCGCGCAGCTCGGTCAGAGTCTCGTTCAGCTCCGGGCTGACGATCGTGACTTTGGCGCCGGCGTCCAGCAGGCCGCCGATCTTCTGCTCGGCAATAGTGCCGCCGCCGATGACGACGACCGGCTTATCGGCGATGTCCAGAAAGACAGGGTAGTAGCGCATCGATCAGGCGAGGCGGCCCTTGACGGCGCTTCCCGCCATCTCAGCTTCCTCGTAGGACTCGGCGATGGAGAGGAGAACCTGGTCGCCCAGGTTCGTCAGCAGCTCCCAGAGCTCGATCGCCTTGTCACTTGTGAGTTCGCTTTTCTGCGCCTCTTCCATCGCCGTTTCGTCTAGCGTCCGGCGAAAGAAGGTGAACGCCTCGATGGCGTCGCGCAGGCTGAGGCCGTCACGCACAAGAAGCGCGCCGTACTCGCGGGCGATGGCCCGCGCCTCTTCCATCAGGTTGGGTCGGTTAGCGCCGCTTGCGAGGTACGCTGACACTAGAGTGACGAGGCGCCGGCCCAGCGGCCGCAGGTTATCGCGCTCCTCCGCTGAGAGTTCGTCGTACCAGTGCGCGCCCTCGCCGCTTCCGCGCTGCAGCCGGCGACGGATACGCGTGAGCGCAACGCTGCCGATCGAGTCGTAGGGCTCGCGGGAGGCAGGCACTTGCCCGGACATCAGGACACGCAGGTCCTCTTCGGAGAAACGGCGGTGGCCACCGGGCGTGCGAAAAGAGCGCACGTGACCGGCGTCAGCCCAACGGCGAAGCGTCGATTCGTTGACGCCAAGCAGTTTGCAGGCTTGACCGAGCGTTATCCAGCGCGGGGTCGGTTCATCTTCGTCGCGAAAACGAACATTCATGGGCGAACCTCACTAAATTTCACGAATCGATGGGGCGGGGCGCTGTTCTGAGCAAGATTCTAGACACCCCGCTGCGAGGTGTCAACGCAGATTTGCACAGTTCGTCCACACGAATCCGGCAATCGTGCCAAAAACACCTCGAATAGGCCGACTACAGCTTGCCTGTGCTACGCTGACTTCACTTTGAGCAGGGACATCCCGGAGCCTGATCTCGACGGCTCTGAACTCCGCATCGCCGTCGTCGTGGCTCGCTTCAACGAAGATATCACCTCGCGCCTGCTAGAGGGCGCGCTGAAGGCGGCTGAGCGCTACGCAGTGAAGGAACACACGGTCAACTGGGTGCCGGGCTCGTTTGAGCTGCCTGTGGTGGCCCAAAAGCTCGCCAAATCGGGCCGTTTCGACGCCGTCGTCTGCCTCGGCTGCGTCGTGCGCCACGAAACTGACCACTACCGCTACATCGCCGGCGAGGCGGCATCCGGCATCCAGCAGGCTTCCCTGAATACGGGCGTGCCGTGCATCTTCGGCGTCCTCACCTGCGACACGAGAGAGCAAGCACTAGATCGCGCCGGTGGCGAGCAGGGAAACAGTGGCGAAGGCGCCATGCAGACAGCCATCGAGATGGCGAACCTCCTGCGTTCGCTGTAGGACGCCCTCCCAACTACAATCGTTCCGTGAGTGATCTTGCTGTCGAAGTACGGGGCCTGCGCAAGGCTTATGGGCCCGTCGTGGCCGTGGACGGGATCGATCTGTCGGTGCAGCGCGGCGAGATCTTTGCTCTGATCGGTCCCAACGGCGCCGGCAAGACGACGACGCTCGAGATCCTTGAAGGGTACCGCCGCGCCGACGCCGGCCACGTCCGCGTGCTGGACGCGGACCCGGCGCGAAACGACATCGCCTTCAAGGAGCGCATCGGCATCGTCCTCCAGAGCACCAGCATCCAGCCGTACCTGACGGTGGAGGAGACGATCGAGCAGTTCCGCGGCTACTACCCGGCACCGCGCCCGCTCGATGAGCTGATCGGCATCGTCGGGCTGGAAGCCTCGCGCACGAAGCTCGTGCGACGTCTCTCCGGCGGCCAACAGCGGCGGCTGGACGTAGCGATCGGCCTGGCCGGCGACCCTGAGCTGCTCTTCCTTGACGAACCAACGACCGGCTTTGACCCGGCCGCACGGCGCGGCGCCTGGGAGATGATCCACGGCCTGAAGGCGCTGGGCAAGACCGTGCTCCTGACCACGCACTACATGGACGAGGCTCAGGCGCTGGCCGACACCGTATCGATCATCCGTGACGGGCTGATCGTCGCCGAGGGGACGCCGGATGAGCTGCGCGCCGGACGAGCTGAGACGGAGATCTCGTTCCGCTTCACCGGCTCTTCCGCCGATCTGCCGCCAGCCGCCGCTGCTGCCACATTTAAGAGCGGCCGCGCTGTACTACATACGGCGGATCCAACGACTGCCCTCCACGAACTGACGGGCTGGGCGAAGAAGCGAGGCCAAGTGCTCGAAGGCCTCAGCGTGACACCGCCGTCGCTGGAAGACGTGTATCTGGGCCTGACGAAGGACGAAACGGAATGAGCGCGAGAATGGCGCTGCGTCAGGTGGGGTTCGAAAATCGCTCCTTCTGGCGTAACCCGGCGGCGGCGTTCTTCACGTTCCTCCTGCCGCTGATCTTCCTGGTGCTCTTCAACTCACTCTTCGGCGATAGCCAGCTGACGATCGACGGGCGCGAGCTGGACGGTTCGACGTTCTACGTGCCGGGAATAGTGGCGCTAGCCGTCGTCAGCGCCTGCTACACGAACATGGGCATGATGGTGACAATTGCCCGCGACAACGGCATCCTCAAGCGGGTTCGCGGGACGCCGCTGCCGCCGTGGGCCTACATTTTCGGTCGGCTGCTGCACGCGATGCTGCTCAGTCTGCTGCTCGTTGTGATCATCGTCGCTGTCGGCGCGGTCGCCTACGGGACGGACGTTCCCACTAACACGCTGCCGGGCCTCGCGGTGACTCTGTTGCTGGGGGCGGCGACGTTCTGCGCGCTGGGACTGGCGCTGACCGCGGTGATCCCGAGCGCGGACGCGGCGCCGGCGATCACGAACGCCACGATCCTGCCCCTGCTCTTCATCTCGAACGTGTTCATCCCGTTGCAAGACCCGCCGCAATGGCTCGCCACAGTCGGCGACATATTTCCGGTGAAGCACTTCGCGGCGGCTCTGCAGACCGCCTTCCACCCGGATACAACCGGCGCCGGCTTCGAGTGGGGCGACCTGGCGGTGATCGCCGCCTGGGGCATCATCGGCACGGCGCTCGCCGTGCGCTACTTCAGCTGGGAACCGCGCCGCTAACCCTACGGGTGACTCTCGTACTCCCAGAAGTTGAAGTCGAGGTCGCCCGGGGAGTGGCCGGTACTACTTGAGGCCCTCGGCGCTCATCCAG
The DNA here is from genome assembly GCA_965365035.1 of uncultured bacterium. Taxonomy (GTDB): domain Bacteria; phylum Chloroflexota; class Dehalococcoidia; order SM23-28-2; family RBG-16-64-32; genus CF-162. Next base: position 11,887 of record CBDTZZ010000005.1, read on the forward strand.
GAGCTGATCGCCTCGCCAATCTCGTGCGGACGGTCCTCCTGGATGAAGTGGACGCCGGCCCCGGCCTCCACGTGCGTCAGGTTCGGCAGGTTGTCGATGCACCACTGGCCAGTGATGCGCATGATGGCGCCCGGCTCCGCCGTGATGAGAAGCTTGGGCAGGTCAGTCTTCGTCAGCCACTCTGCGTACGCATCCACGGCCTTGGTGACGTCGGCCGGCTCGCCGTCTATCGGAATCTCGCGCGGCCAGCGCAGCGTGGGCCGCCGGCTCTGGGGCGTCTGGTACGGCGCGCGATAGTACGCCATCTCCTCGTCGGTGAGCTTGCGTAGGATGGAGAGGGGCAGGATCTGCTCCACGAAGGCGTTGTTCTCCAGGATCATCTGCTCGCCGACGCCGGGCGTGCGGAAGCCCTCGAACGGCGCTTTTCCCTGTTCGGGCCAGTCGTCCCAGGAGATCGACTTCACGATCGTCTCCATCATGACGAGCCCGCGCACGTTGTCCTGATGCGTGTGAGCGTAGTGCAGGCCCAGCCCGCCGCCCCAGTCGTGCATCACAAGCAGGATGTCCTTCAGGCCCAATGACTCGATGAAGCCTTCGAGGTGCCGGTAGTGGTCGAAGTAGGAGTAGTCGATGTCCGGCTGATCGCTCTTGCCCATGCCGATGAGGTCCGGCGCCACGCAGCGGCCCAGCGGCTGGACGTGCGGGATGACGTTGCGCCAGAGGTAGGACGACGTCGGGTTACCGTGCAGGAACAGCACGTCCTTGCCCTCGCCGACGTCGATGTAGTGCATCTTCGAGCCCTGCACCTCGGCGAACTTCGACTCGAACGGGAATGCAGCGGAGATCTCGTCTGACATGGGGCGCTCCTTATCCGTACAGCCGCTTCCGCAGGTCTTCGACGACGTTCGTGCCGTCGAGGCGGAGGTGGCGCTCGTTGAACTTCTCGTGGTGGATTCCGATGACCAGGTGCTCCGGGTCTTCGTCTACCGGCAAAGGCACCCCGCAGACGCCGAAGTCGTCGGTCGTCGCCTTTGAGACGATCTTCCCTTTGTGGCCGATCACCTCGACTTTCGCTCCGGAAACGTGGGGCCTCTCCTCAAAGCCGGACTTCGTCGGGTCGTTCTCGACGACGGTGATCGTTGCCGTTCGGCCGTCCTTCGCGTGCTCGATCGTCACGTCCATGTCGAGCAGGTAGACGAGCGGCGCGTGGACGACGGCGCGAAGGCCGGCATCGAGCACCGCCTGCACCTGGTTGGCGGAGAGGTCGGTGTCGATCGGCGCCATCCCGTGGTCAGTCGTGATCACGAAGAGCGTGGACTCGAACAAGCCACGTGCGTCTATGACGTCGAGTACTTTGCCAATGCGCTTGTCTGTCTCGATCAGCGCGTCACGAATCGCGTCGGAGTGGGGACCGTAGTCGTGGCCAACGGCGTCTGTCAGAGCGTACTCGTGAAAGGTGAACATCGGCGGCGGCTGGTTGTCGGCGCCGAAGAGCAGCATCGACTGCACCGTGCCCTGAATGTCTGTGAAGGAATAGCGATGGACGCTCTCCTGTCCCTCGTCCTTCCAGCGCGGGTTGGTGTCGTCACGGTTGACGCGCGTCATCTCGCGCAGCTTTTCCTCATCGATCAACAGCCGCCGCTCGAGCGTGGCGTGGGCAGCGCCTTTGACGCAGGGTTCGTTGAGTGAGGCGGTGATCACGCCCTCGGTGCCATCCCACTTGCCGTGGACGCGGTGAACGGCCTCGAAGAGCGTCTCGACGTCGCCGGTCACGAACTTCGCAGTGTCCCAGATCTGTCCCTGCGGGGTCACCGTCTCGCGCGTCCCGCGCACGTAGTAAGTCGGGTTGACGACGTCGTGGTGGCCGCACCAGGCGCCCGAGCCGAGGGCGTTGTGGCTGGGCCAGGTGATGCTCGGGAAGTTGACGGTCGTGCCGTAGTTGAACATGAGGCCGCGCTCGATCAAGCGAGCCAGGTTAGGGATCGACTCGCGATCGTTTTCCAAACGCTCTTTGAGCTCGGTGTTGGACAGACCATCCAGAAGAAAGATGTACGCTCGCTCCGGCCGCTCGTTGGCATCGATTACGTCGTCGATCGGGGCGCCGTCCTGGCGGCGCAGGTAGACATCGGGCTCGACGCCGCGCTCTGACGACGTGCGGCCGGTGGAGTCCATGCCATCGATCAGCGGCAAGCCAAGCAGCTGCGCCAGCGTCGGCGCGATGTCCACCTGCGCGCAGAGAGCGTCTGTGGTGCCCGTCTGCTTGATTCCGGGGCCCGAGAAGACGAGCGGCGCGCGCGACTGCACGATGTCCGCAGAGCCGTGCTGGCCGGGCTGGCGGCCGTACGCGTAGGAGCGCGGGTTGATGACGATGTCTGGAGCGTTGGGGCTATCGAACAGCTGGGCGATGCGCTCGAAGGCCAGCGGATAGCTCAGCGTCTCCGGCGACATGAAGGCGCGGTTCGGGTCGCTGGCGTCGAATCCCGACTTCGCAGATGCTTCGACCTCCTCGGCGATCGTGGCGACGGCGGTCGGGTCCTGGTTCGCAATCGGGTTTTCGCCACTCTGCTCGATGACCTCGTAGCCATAGCCGCCCCCATCGGCGTCAAGAAAGCGCTGAAAGCGGATCATCCCCCGCAGCGCCCACACTTCGTACGCGCCGCCACCGTCTGAGTCGTGGCGATAGGTGGCCAGCCAGTCGGTTGGGCCGTGTGTGTCGTCGGTGAGGAGGGCGATGATCGCGCGGTTGCCTGACTCTTCCTGGTTCGGGTCGAGTCCCTGGCCGCCGGCGCGTTCGGGCGGGGCGAGGTGTCGTTCGGTTGTTGTCATGGGCGGGCTCCATCTGTTGAGAGTGGGGTTATTCTAGCGCATGGAGGCAGCCACTCACGTCACCGGGGAGGTACCAGCGATGAAGCTCCTGCCTATCAAGCCCGAAATCGCACACGCAGACCTATCGAAGGTCGATATCAGGGTCGGCTTGATCGAGAGCGTAAGCGACGTTCCGAAGTCCGAAAGACTCATCAAATTGGCGGTCGACTTCGGTGACCACAAGCGCACAGTCCTCGTGGGCATGAAGGGTGAGCGAGAAGACCCGCGCGAGATCGAAGGCAGGCAGGCGCTCTTCGTCGTCAATCTGAGTCCGCGGGAGATGATGGGCGAAGTCTCCGAGGCGATGCTTCTCGACATCGGTTACGAGAACGG
>CBDTZZ010000006.1:0-14284 GCA_965365035.1 uncultured bacterium
GCGACTACTCCCTCATCGTGGTCAATCCGAGCGGCGAGGTTGGCGTCATCGACGGGGCGCGACTTGAGGAGGAAGACGATAACGTCGGCAGCCCACTCCTTGAGATGGCGTGCCGCAACGAGGCCGTCGCCTCCGTTATTGCCGGGGCCGCAGAGAACGATGATGCGCCGCTCGGCGATCTCGCCCAGAGCGAGCCAGGCCTCCTGGGCGACGGCGAGGCCGGCTTTCTCCATCAACTCCGGCACGGCCACGCCCGACTCGGCCTCCAGGCGCATCATTTCGGCGACGGTGACGAGCTTCACGGGGCGATGGTATCACCGGACGCAGCCTGGTTGCTCGACTCGCCCTTCGAGAGCCTCAGGGTGAGCGGGGCGCGGTGGGGGGCGCTCAGGCGATCGTGTACTTCTCGGGGGCGCGGACGAACTGGCGCAGGCAGTCGTCGGAGCAGAAGGAGTGCTCGACGCCGTTGCGGGTGAGATGCGCGGCGACTTCACCCTTGCCCAGTTCCATTCCGCAGACCGGGTCGGTCACTTTCTCGATCGTGTCGGCTGCGGCGGCGCGCGGCTCGAATAGCTCGACTTCGGTGGCGAGGCCCTTGAGGCGCTGGTTGCCGATGCGTGTCCACTCAACGCCCTCAAGTTCGCGGGCGCGATCGCGCACCTCGGCGGAGACGAGGATCTGGTGCCGATCGGCGCTGTCGGCGAGGCGAGAGGCGATGTTGACGTTGGAGCCGACGTAGTCGCCCTCGCGATAGAGCACGGGGCCGTAGTGTAGGCCGACCCGGATCGCCGGGAACTGTGGCTCAGAGACGGCGCGCTCCTCCAGTTCGAGAGCGAATGATACGGCTGAATAGCACTCCGGGAAGACGATCATGAAGCCGTCGCCGATCTGCTTGACGACACGGCCATGGCAGCGAACGTTGGCGATGCGCACCATCTCGGCGAAGCGGGATACGACCTCGGCGGCTTTAAGGTCGCCCATCGCCTCGGCCAGGGGTGTGAAGCTGGCGAGGTCGACGAACATGATCGCCTGACGGATCTGACCGGGGACCTTCGGCGGGTCGACCAATCCCGCCTCTTCTTCGAGGTGCATGAGCATGTCGTCCCAGGCGGCCTGGATGGCGCCCTTGCGGAAGAAGTACATGAGCACCGGCTCCACGAGTGGTTCGACGCGGTTGAAGAGCTGCTCGTGGCTCTTCTCCGTGTGTTGAGCGCCCGGCTCCTGGTGGTGGAGGTAAAGATGCGAGGTGCGATGACCGACCTCCGCGGCGCGGCGCATAAGGTCAGCGTAGACACGCACGACCTGCATGAGAGCGTCCGGCGGGTAACCGGCGTCGAGGGCGACCTTGAGCGAGCTGAGGCAGCCGATGTCATCTTCCTCAAGCATGCCGGCGCTGTCGGCGACGCCCGTCGCTTCTACGAACGTCCTCGCCTGATCGAGGTTGAGTCCGGCCAGTTCGGCGGACTCGGCGAGCGTGAACCTGGGCGTAGAGAGATGACCGGTCATCTCGTCCAGATAGAACTGCCGCACGGAATCCGGATTGTGAAGAGCGTTGTTGATGTCATCTAGCGAGTGACCGTAGTGGAGAAACTGGTGGATAAGGCGCACACGGCCGATGTCCTCGACGCTGAAGACATCCTCACCCTTGCGGCCGATCAGTCCGCGGGAGTGCCAGGCCTCCAGCTTCTTCGCGGGTTCTGCGGTGCGGCTGGCGAGATCTTCCAGGGACAGGGGCGCAGTGGATATGGGGCCAACACTTCGGTTCTTGGGCGAGCTGGTCATGCCAGTAGCCCCCTTTCGCGGAGGATTCCCGCGAATCGCTTCCGCCAGTCGTCTCGGTCGGGTTCGAGGTCACGCGATTCGGCGACGACCATGGCGACGGCGAGCTCGCGGCTGTGGCTGAGGCTGATGTCGATGCCCTCCAGGGCGATGCGCTCGGCGCGGGCCTGCGCCCTACCGTGCAGGTAGACGAGCGGTTTGCCGCGGTGGTTGGGGAGGATTTCTATCTCCCGCCAGGCGACGCCGCGCGCGCCCGTACCCAGCGCCTTCATCACGGCCTCTTTGCCGGCGAAGCGCGCCGCCAGCTCGCTGGCGCGGCCACGGCAAAAGGCGACTTCGAGCGGCGTGTAGACACGCTGGAGGAAGCGATCGCCGAACTTCGCCAGTGAGGCCTCGATACGGGCGATTTCAATTATGTCGACTCCTGCAGCGCCTTGCTTCATACGTTCGATTCTAACCCGCGGGCTAAATCGCCGACAGTGACCGAGTTCACCGCTCGAAACCGGCGATGGCGCATCGGCTAAACTACCTTGTATGCAAGTCGGACACGCACGCGGCCGGAAGAGGCGCTAAGCGGATGCCATCCGTGACCGCCTCGATCGCGATTCCCGCCACGCCGGAGAGAGTGTGGGCGGTGGTATCCGACGTCGCCAACGCGCAGCGCTGGAACAAGGCCTGGAGCAGCATCGAGATGACGACGCAGCTGAGCGAAGGCCGGGGCACGCGGTTCCGCGCGCACGTCGAAGATAAGGACGGCGAAGACCAGTCGTTCGAGTTCGAAGTCACGGAGTGGGTTGCCCCCGAGTTCATCGTCTTCACGCCCGTCCGCGACCCGGAGGAGGAGCAGTACCAGATCACGCTGGACTGGCACTCCTTTCGCATCGTGCCCCTGGAGGAAGGAAGCACCCGCGTTGAGCTGACTGCCAAGGCAACGACGCGCGGCCATCGCGGGGGGCTCGTGGGGCTGATACTTTGGCCGTGGCACATGGCGGTCTGGCCGGGACACCAGAAGCGAGGCCTGGAGGTGGCTCTGGATTCGCTCGCGGAACTGTTCGGCGTCACGCCGCCGGACGACCCTTCTTGACTCAGTGCAACGTCGGACTCTGCGCAGCGCCTGCAGTTGAGTCGCGCTAGTCCTTGGGACGATCGGCGGAGCGGATTTCGAGGGCGTCGACGCCGCGGCGCACGGTGGTGAGGAAGCCTTCCAGCTCGCCCTCCAGCTTGCGTAGCGTCTGTAGCGCGTAGACGTCTGACTCACGCATCTGCTCGCCGCTGGCCGTCTGCGCCTCGTCGAGCCGCGCGCGGGCCTGCTCTTCGGAGTCGCGACCGAGTTCGGCGGCGCGGGTCTGGGCCTCCGCCAGGAGGTCGGCGGCGCGCTCCTGTGCGGCCTTCACAACTTCGGTTTCGGCGATTCGGCCCTCAAGCTGCTCCCTGGCCTGGGCGAGGAGCTGCTCCGCCTCATCTCCGGCCTCGCGCAGCACCTGGTCGCGCTGTTCCACGATCTCGCGGGAGTCGTAGACTTCGCGCGGGACGGCGACGCGCATGCGGTCGACGATGTCGGCCAGCTTTCCCCGGTTGACGACGACGCCGCCGCCGACCGGCAGACGACGCGCTTCGCTGAGGAGTTCTTCCAGACGGTCGATGAGGTGGAGTATGTCCACGAAATACCTAGCGCTTGATCTTCTTGGCCAACATGGCGACGACATGCGGCGGAACGAGGTCGCCAACGTCGTAGCCCAGTCTGGCGACTTCGCGGATGCGGTGGCCGCTGATGTAGAGGTGTTCGAGGCTGGCCATCATGTAGACGGACTCGATCTCCGGGGCCATCGTCTTGTTCATGAGGGCCATGTCCAGTTCGGCCTCAAAGTCGGTGACGGCGCGAATGCCGCGGACGAGGACGTTGGCCCTCTCCGTGCGCGCGAAGTCGACAACGAGACCCTCGAACGTCTTCACGGTGACGTTGTTCAGGTGCTTGACGGCGTCGCTGAACATGGACACGCGCTCGGTTGTAGAGAAGAGGCAGTCCTTGGGCGCGAGGTCGTAGACGGCGACTGTGACTTCCGCGAAGAGGCTGGCGGCGCGTTGCGTGATATCAACGTGGCCGTTGGTTACAGGGTCGAATCTGCCAGGGTAAAGTGCGGTCGCCAAGCCGTTACCTCCTCGTCAATCGGGCCGATAGATCGAGACTGAACTGTCACCGTGACGCAGAGAGCGTACCAGCAAGAAGGGTCCGATGGCAGCAGCCGCCTCTTCTCGGGTGCTGTGCTCGAAGGCGATGGTGCCTTGATCGCCGTCGATGGCGCCGGACTGAGCCAGGCGCTCCAGGAGCGCGATCGCCGCGGAGCCGCCGTATGGTGGGTCAGCGAGAACGAGCGTGTAGGGACCGGCGAGGTGGCCGACGGCGCGTTCGACCGGCGCGACGATGACTTCTGCGGCTTCCGTGAAGCCGATGGCGGCCAGGTTTTCGCGGATGACGGCGGCCATTGCGCGGTTCTTCTCGACGAACTGGCAGGATTCGCTGCCGCGGCTGAGCGCTTCGATGCCCAGCGCGCCGGTGCCGGCGTAGAGGTCGAGCGCGCGGGAGAAGTCCGCCCCGAGTGCGGCAAGCGCATCGAAGAGGGCGCCGCGAACGAGGTCTGAGCTGGGGCGCACGTCTGAGGCGCGGCCACGCTGGCGGCCCGGCGGACCCTTGAGTTGCCTGCCGCGAGCGCTACCGGCGATCACACGCACTTCCGATGCCTCACTAGGGGAGCGCGACTAAGATGTTGACGCCGTCTTGGCCGACGGCTGAGACGCCCGAGGCGGTGTCTTCGACGGTGCCGCTGACTGTGATCACGTAAGGCTCAGCACTCGGAGGTGCGGGAGCGAGGAAGTCATAGGTGCAATGTATCTCGTCCGCGCCGCCGTCCAGGATGTCCGGGCCGGCCGAGGCGTCGCCGTCGTCCGGCGGTATGACTAGGCCGATGATGTTGCTGCCGCCTGAGGTGAGGCAAGTGACGGGGCCGTTGAAGGGGTCCAGGAAGTCGGTGACCGTGACGGGGACCTGGAAGTCGTTGTCAAACGTGACACGGTAGGTGACGGTTCCACCCGGGGCCACGGTCTCATCGTTGGTGAAGGTGCCGTCGCCGTCCGTGTCTGCCCGGACGCCGACTTCGATGCGTTGGTTGTCGGGCGTCGGTGCCGGCGAGGCCGTTGCCGACGGCGTCGCTGTCGGCGTTGGCGTCGGCGTCGCGGTCGGCGTGCCGGGACCGAACGTCTCAAGCGGTGAGGCGTCCGGATCCTCGCTCTCGTTGACCACGACAGAGATCTCCTGGCCAAACCGTAGATCGCCGTCGCTGACGATGAGGACGATGGGGTAGGTGCCGTTGGTGGGGGCGATCCAGGTGGCGCTGGTGCCGGCGGCTGCGCCCAGGTCGCCACCGCCGGGCGACTGCCAGATCGGGATTAGCATCGTCTCGCTCGGTTGGTCCAGCGAAACGGTCGAGGTGATGACCAGCTCGTTGATGCTGCCCCAAACGTTGGCGACGTCCGACTCTGCCGAAGCGTCTGAGACGGCGACGCCGCCGAGGCCGTAAGCCTGTACTAGCTCAAGCTTGAAGCCGACGCTGTACGAGTTTTCGAAGTAGATGCGGCGGCGATCAGTGCCGCCAGCGGTGAAAGCGACGGCGGCCGCGTTCTCGTCCCAGGTCATAGGCGAGGCGCCCTCATCCTCGTCCAGGCTCTCGGCGACGATGACGACGGTAGCGCCGGGGACGATCTCATCGGGGTTGTCCGGCTCGCGCACGACAGATTGTGAGGCCAGGACCATCGCGCTCTGGTAGCCGATGGCGCGCGCGCCATCGCCCGTCTCGATGCTAAAGGGGTTGATGACGAGCAGGATCTTCTGCGGGGGCACGTCCTCCGTCAGGCGCGCGATGCCGTCCGGCATGTTGTCCCAGTATGAGACGGGGTCGGCGATGGGCAGCACTTTGATGTAATCGGCGAGGACGCCAAGCTGTTCCCAGTCGTAGGCGGAGCGCTGATCGCTGGGCGGCGGCAACGTCAGGCTGAGGCGGTGGCCGCTCTGGCCGAAGGCGCTGGATAGAGCGCTAACGAAGGCCGTGAACTGACCATTGAGGTCCGCGTCGACGGCTGAATACTCAAGGTCGATGCCGTCGAATTCACCGTCCTCCACCAGCGCCACGATCTCCTGCACGTGCGCGGCGCGAACGGTCTCGTCGGCAAGGATGTCGTCGACGATGTCGGCGGTGTCAACGCTGCTGCCGATGATCGTCGGCACATGCTGAACACTGTCGCTCGTATTGACCGTACTGGCCTCGCCAACGATGGAGCCATCGGCGGCGGGAGTGAAGTCTCGTAGGCTGACGATATTGGGCCGGGCGTCGGCGTGAAGGGTGGCGCCGGACGGCAGCGAGGCGGCGACGGTATAGGTCTGGGCTAGCACCTGGAGGACGGCCAAGTTTGGCGGCACGGCGGAAAACCGCCCGCAGGATACGAGGCCACTGCCCGTGGTGGTGTCGGAGCCGATGCAGCCCTCCGTGGCGAATTCTTGCCCGGGCATCACCTTAGACTCCTCGACCCGTTGCCAGCGTCCGTCCAGCTGGCTATAGAAGCCGAGGATGGCGTCGCTGGAGACGTTGATCGTCAGCGGAAGGGCCATCGTGACCGGGTCTTCTTCATCCGTCTCAAACTCGTAGTACTGGCTGGCCGCGGCGAGGCCCGGTGGCAGGCCCGGCATGGCGATCAGACTGCCGCTGACGTCGTCGGTCACCTGGATCGTCGTGCTGGTATCGCTGCTGTCGTCGCCGCCTCCGAGGACGGAGGAGAAGACGAAGACGAGAACGATAACGATGGCGAGAAAGGCGATCGTGCCACCGATGATGATCGGCGCTGGATCGCGTTCTGGGCGTTGTTTCAGGAGGCGCTCGAACGGGCCCTCCGGCCGCGGCAAATCACGGCGCAGTGGCCGGCGAGGCGGATCTCCACGGGGCGGCTTATCACGCATAGGTCAAAAGGGGTCGCTACTTCTGGATTAGATACGGGTGGGGGGCGCGAAGGGATGCCAAATCTGGGTCAGCGGTAGTGTAACACAGCGTCTGCGGAGGAAAAACAATGCCGCCAGACAGCTTTACAGCGATCGCCAGCCTGCCTATAATTTCTCTTGACACGACCGCAACGACTGTGGGTTTCGCTCACAGTCTATTTTTTACACTAGGTATGAATATGGCGACTAGAGACGTACCCGTTACCAAAGAAGGCTTGGCCAAGATCGAGACGGAGCTGAACGAGCTCGTCAGCGTTCGGCGGCCGCAGCTGGCGCAGCGCCTGCACGACTCCAAGGAGCTTGTCGGCCCGCAGAACACGCCCGAGTACGAGGACGCCCGCACAGAGCAGGCGTTCATCGAGGGCCGCATCCTGGAACTCGAGAACATGATCGAGAACGCTGTGATCATCAAGGAGACGCACGACCACCAGAAAGTATCGCTGGGCTCGACCGTCAAGCTCAAGAACCACGAGGGGAAGACGGCTGTGTACAAGATCGTCGGTGTGGCGGAGACGGATCTCAAGGCGGGCAAGATCAGCAACGAGTCGCCGATGGGCGACGCGCTGCTTGGCCGCATGGTGGGCGAGGAGCTTGAGGTTGAGGCGCCGGCCGGGAAGCTAACCTGGAAGATCGTGTCCGTCGACTAGCGATAGGCTTAACCTAAGGCTAGAATCAGGCGGGGTTTCACGAGAGCCCCGCTCATTTTTTGGGAGCAGATATGGCTGAAGACGACCTCATCGCGCTGCGCAAAGAGAAGCTGGAACGCCTGCGTGCGCGCGGGATCGACCCCTACCCACACCGCTTTTCGCCATCGCACACGGCCGCAGAAGCCGCCGCGCTGGCGCCCGACGATGGCACGGGGCCCGAAGCGACCGTCGCCGGACGGATAACCGGCAAGCGCAAGATGGGCAAGAGAACGTTCATCGACTTGCGCGACGGCAGCGGCCGAATCCAGATCAGCCTCACTCAGGATGTGCTGGGCGAGGACGCCTACGCTATGCTCAAAGATCTCGACCTGGCTGACTTCATTGGCGTTAAGGGAAGCATCTTCCGCACGAATACCGGCGAAGCAACGGTTGCCGCGGAGAAGCTGACGGTGCTGGCGAAGGCGCTGCGGCCGCCGCCGGAGAAGTATCACGGCCTGCAGGACGTGGAGTCCCGCTATCGCTACCGCTACCTCGACCTGATGGCGAACGACGAGGCGCGGCGCATCTTCGAGCTGCGCTCGAAGGTGATCTCGACCGTGAGGCGTTATCTGGACGATCAGGGCTATCTGGAGGTCGAGACGCCGATTCTGGTGGGGACGGCCGGCGGCGCTGCGGCGCGGCCGTTCGTGACGCACCACAACGCGCTGGACCGCGACTTCTTCCTGCGCGTCTCGTTGGAGCTGCACCTGAAACGGCTCGTCATCGGCGGCTTCGACCGCGTCTACGAGTTGGGCCGCATCTTCCGCAACGAGGGCGTCTCGACGAAGTACAACCCGGAGTTCACGCTGATCGAGCTGTACGAGGCCTACGCCGACTACAACCGAATGATGGAGCTGATGGAAGGGCTCGTGGCCACGATCGCCAGAGACGTTCTCGGTTCGACGGAGGTGCAGGTCGGCGACCAGACGATCGATCTCTCGCCGCCGTGGCCGCGACTGCCGCTGCGTGAGGCGATCCGCGAGCGCTGCGGCGTCGATTTCATGGCGCACCAGGACGTCGAGTCGCTGCGCAAGGCCACGGCCGACACGGGCGTACACGTTGAACCCGAGTGGGGGCGCGGCAAGCTGATCGACGAGCTGATGACGGCGCACGTTGAGCCGCACCTGCAGCAACCGACTTTCCTTATCGACTACCCCGTCGAGCTGTCGCCGCTGGCGAAGCGCAAGACGGACGAAGCCGGCCTGGTGGAACGCTTCGAAGCGTTCATGTGTGGCCGCGAGGTGGCCAACGCCTTCACGGAGCTGAACGATCCCATCGACCAGCGTGAGCGCTTCGAGGAACAAGCGAGGCTGCGCGCTGCCGGCGACGATGAAGCAGAAGTGGCGGACGAGGACTTCCTGGTCGCGCTGGAGCACGGTATGCCGCCGACGGGCGGGCTGGGCATCGGCATCGACCGCCTGTTGATGGCGATCGCAGGCGTGTCTTCGATCCGCGAGGTCATCTTGTTCCCGGCGCTTCGAGAACTGAATGACTGAGAAGGCCGACACGGGGGGCTCTAGCCTCGCCGAGGAAGGCGCCGCTTCCTGGGAAGCGATCGCTGACGGCTGGGCGGAGCGCATGCGCACCGACACCGATTTCAGCCGGACGCTCGTGCTGGACACCCCGCACCTGGCACTCCTTGGCGACGTTGCCGGCAAGCACGTCCTCGACGCCGGCTGCGGCGAGGGGCGCTTCTCGCGCATGCTGGCCGACCGCGGTGCGCGGGTCAAAGGCATCGACCTATCGCGGCGCATGATCGAGCTGACGCGCAAGTCAGAGTCTGCTGACAGCCGCGACATCGAGTTCCGCGAGATGAGCATGTGCGACCTGAGTGCCTTTGGCGACGCGTCGTTTGATGTCGTCGTCGCCTACCTCACGATCATCGACGTCGAAGACTACGAGAGCGCGATCGCCGAGATGTCGCGGGTGCTGCGGCCCGGCGGGCAGTTTCTGTTCTCGATCGTGCATCCGTGCTTCTATCCGCCGGGCGCAGAATGGGAGCCGCGCAAGCCGGGCACGTACCCGATTTTCGACAGAGACAAGCTGTATCTGAAGGTCGACAACTACTTCCCGGCGCGCGAGCTGCGTTTCAAGATGTGGCCGACAGCGCCCGCGGAGACGGTCAACTTCCATCGGCCGCTGAGCGACTACGCGCGCGTCTGCCGTCAGAATCACCTCCTGATCCGAGAGATCGCGGAGCCGGTGCCATCGAATGAGGTACTGGCGCAGCGAGATGACCTTCGCTCGCACCAACGCGCGCCGTACTTCTTGATCTTCGACTGCGTGAAGGCGGCCGCGTGACCGGCGCCCGGTACCGCGCGGTCGTCTTCGACCTGGACGGCGTTCTCTGGGACGGCGAGCCGCTGTACCTCGAAGCGTTCAACGTCTTGCTGCGGCCTCTGGGGCACGAGTTGACGGCGCCGGAATACGAGCAGATCATCGGCAGCTCCATAGAGGCCGCGTGGGAGTGGGTGATCGACCGCTTCGGGCTGAGCGGGCCGACGGAGCAGTTCTACGCCACGTACGACGGGGCCGTGCTGGATCTCATGGCGCAGCCGGTCGCACCGCTGCCGGGGGCCCGCGAAACGATCGCGCGGCTGAAGTCGATCCCGGTGCCGGTGGGGCTAGCTTCGGCGTCGCTGCGGCAGTGGGTGGACGCGACGCTCGCCGGCATCGGCCTGGCTGACGAGTTCGAGGCGACGGTTACGGCGAGCGACGTCGAACGCGCCAAGCCCGCGCCGGACATGTACCTGAAGGCTGCGGAGAAGCTGGGCGTCCCGGCGACCGAGTGCGTCGCCGTCGAGGACACGCGCACGGGCGTGGCCTCAGCGCGAGCGGCCGGGATGTACGTCGTGCAACTGCGCGCAGCGTCGACTGCCCTGCCACCGATTGAAGAAGCGGACGCGGTGATCGAATCGTACGACGAGTTCGACTTCGCGCTCCTCGAAGGGTAACGTTCGGCGAGGACCAACACATGTCAAATCTGCCGCGCATCGCCATCGCCGACCTGCCGGATGAGGAGCGCGGCGTCGCCGAAGCGCTGATCGCGACGCTCGGCGACGATCTGACGGCGCTGGCCTGGCAGGGGTCTTGGGCGCGCGGGGAAGCGAATTCGGAGAGCGACCACGACATGTTCGTGGTGATGCGGCGGCTGGACTCGGAGCTACTGGGCGCAATCGCGAGAGTGTTCGAAGGACGTGAGGGCTGGTCGGCGTTCATCAAGACGGAGGATGACCTGCGCCAGTACCCGATGAGCGGCCGCCTGCAGTTCCACTACGGAATGTCGCTGATTCACGGCGATTTCGAGCAACCGCCGGTGGGACGACCGGAGATCCTCGACGATATGCGGACGATGGCGACGAACATCGCGCACGAGGCACGCTACCGCCTGGCACACAAGATCGGCACGCAGCTGGCCGCGGCCGACCAGGGCCGGCACGCCCGCATCCTCTACTACTGGGCGAAGATCGGCCTGCTGGCGCTCAAGGCTCGCGAACTGCTCAACGGCCGCGACTACCCCCTGACGCGGGAGGCGCTGCGGGAACGCATCAGCGACGAGACGGAGCTGGCGCTGATCGACCTCGTCGATCTCTGGCCGGAGTTCAAGCCCCTGTACGAGGCGGACTTCGTGCCGATGGCTCTCTTGCTCGATCGCTTCGTGAGACAGCTGGTATCAGAGCTGCCGGCGGAATGACGAAGCACTTCACGGCGACTGCGTTCGTCGTGCGTGGCGACACGACGCTACTGCACTGGCACAGGCGTCTCGAGCAGTGGATGCCGCCCGGCGGCCACGTCGAGGCGGACGAGGAGCCGGCGGAGGCGGCGCTGCGCGAAGTGCGGGAGGAGACAGGTCTGGTCTGCGAGGTCGTGGCGACGTCGCCGACCCACGCATTCGCAGAGCCGCGGCAGCTTCCCGCCCCCTACACGATCCTGCTCGAGAACATCCCGGACTCGAAAGAGCCAGCGCACATGCACATCGACCTCATCTACTTCGTACGACCCGTCGGCGGCGCGGACCACGGCACGGTGGATGATCCGTCCCTGACCTGGGTCACCGAGGCGGAGTTGCGAGATGACGTCACGCTGGATCCCGGCCTGCCGGGCTCTCCGGCCGCCGCAGTGCCCGAAGACGTCCGCACTTTGGCGCTGGCCGCGATCGCAGCGGTACGTTCTGGTTCGGCCTGAGCGACTCGCCCGCGGCTTGACCATCGGTGCGGTTGCCTGAGACTCTTGTCGCATGCTCGATATCCGGCTTCTGCGCGAAGAGCCCGACCGCGTGCGGCGGGCGCTGGTGCTGCGGAACACGGAGGCGCCGCTGGACGAAGCGATCGAAGCCGACGCGGAGCGACGCGAGGTCCTGGCCGAGGTCGAGGGGCTGAGGGCGGAGAAGAACACGATCTCGAAGGAGATCGGCGAGCTATCACGAGCGATGAAGGGCGCGGACACGAAAGAAGCGAAGCACGCCGAGCACCGCCGGTCGGACCTGATGTCGCGCTCCTCGTTCATCGGCGACAAGCTGGATTCGCAGGAAAAACGCCTGGGCGCCCTGAGCGAGAAGCTACGAGCGGCGCTGCTGCAGATACCGAACATCCCGGATGACTCCGCCCCCGAAGGCTCAGACGAGAGCGGCAACGTCCTCGTGCGGCAGTCAGGCGAGCCGAAGCCGCTGGGATTCGAGGCCAAGCCGCACTGGGAGCTTGGCGAGTCGCTGGGCATCATCGACTTCGAGCGTGGGGTAAAGCTGGCGGGAAGCCGCTTCTACGTGCTCAGGGGCGCTGGGGCGCGTCTGGAGCGGGCGCTGATCGCCTGGATGCTGGACTTCCACACGTCTCGTGGCTACACAGAGATCTATCTGCCGGCGATGATCAAGGAAGAGAACCTGTGGGCCGGCGGCTGGCTGCCAAAGTTCGGCGAAAACATGTTCCGCGACGCTGAGGAAGACTACTGGTGGATACCGACCGCCGAGGTGTCGCTGACAACCATGCACAAGGACGAGATTCTGGAGCCGGGCGCGCTGTCGATCGACTACGTGGCCTACACGCCGTGCTTCCGCCGCGAGAAGTTCTCAGCCGGCCGCGACGTGCGGGGGATCAAGCGTGGGTTCCAGTTCGACAAGGTCGAGCTGTACCGCTTCGTCGAGCCGGAAGAGTCGGCAGAGGCGCTGGAGGCGATGACGGCGCAGGCAGCCGACGTAGCGAAGGAGCTTGGCCTGGAGTACCGCATCCGCGAGCTGTGCACAGGCGACCTCGGCTTCAACGCGGCGAAGACGTACGACATCGAGGTCTGGGCACCGGGCTCGGACGAGTGGCTGGAGTGCTCATCGGTGTCGAACTGCACCGACTTCCAGGCGCGGCGAGCGAACATCCGCTATCGCGCGGAGAAGGGCGCGAAGCCAGAACACCCGCACACGCTGAACGGCTCGGGCCTGGCGCTACCACGGACACTGATCGCGGTGCTGGAGAACTACCAGCAGGCGGACGGCAGCGTCGTCGTGCCCGAAGTGCTGCGCCCATACATGGGCGGCCTTCAGCGCATCGAAGCCTAGCGCCGCAGCGCCGGGACGATCCTATAATCGACTCATGCGGATACTTGCCGTCGATGTCGGCACCGGCACACAGGACATCCTGCTCTTCGACTCTGAGGGGACGATCGAGAACGCCCTGCAGCTGATCATGCCCGCACCGACGGAGATCGCGGCGCGGCGCATCCGGCGCACGACTATCGCCGGACGAGCGGTGGTGCTGACAGGTGTCATCGCCGGCGGCGGTCCCTGCCACTGGGCGCTGGAAGATCACCTGCGCGCCGGGCACGCGGCCTTTGCTACGCCGGAAGCGGCGACGACGTTCGACGACGATCTGGAGAACGTAGAGCGGATGGGCGTGACGCTGGTGTCCGAAGAGGAGGCGGCGCGGGTGGACGGCGAGCAGATCCGGCTGCGCGACCTGGACCTGGACGCGATTCGCACGGCGCTGGCGGCGTTCGACGTGGCCGGCGACTTCGACGGGATCGCGGTCGGCTGCCTGGACCACGGCGCCGCGCCGCCGGGCTACTCGGACCGCCTCTTCCGCTTCGATCACCTGCAGCGAGTCGTGCAAGCGAGGAACGATCTGCTCGCCTTCGCCTGCCTGCCCGATGAGCTACCGGAGTATCTGACACGAGCACGAGCGCTCGTGTCTTGCATCGATTCAGACGCGCCGGCGGTGTTCCTCGATACCGGCCCCGCTGCCGCGCTCGGCACGCTGCAGGACCCGAACGTCCGCCGCGACGCTCCGCAGCTTGTGCTGAACCTGGGGAACATGCACGCGCTCTGCTTCCACCTGCGCGGAACGCAGATCATTTCACTGTACGAGCATCACACGGGCGAGGTGACGGCGGAGCAGATCGAGACGTTTACGGAGCGCCTGGCGGACCGGACGCTGGAACACGAGGAGATTTTCGGGAGCAAGGGCCACGGAGCGTTCTACGCTTCGGATGAGAACGGCGATGACGGCGCGGCGGTGCCTGTGGCGGTGACGGGGCCACAGCGAGGGAAGCTGCGCGGATCGCGTCTGGCGCCCTACTTCGCGGTGCCGCACGGAGACATGATGGTCTCCGGCTGCTTCGGCCTGCTGTGGGCGTTCGCCGAGAAGCACGAGTCGGCTCGGGACGAGGTGCTGGGCGCGCTGGGCGTGAGTGAAGGCTAGGCGTTGGCCTTAGACGCCGGGCGGATGCGGCCAAGCGCCGCTTCGCTGGCGATGACGATCACGCGGTCGCCATCCACAAGCTGAGTGCTCAT
>CBDTZZ010000007.1:0-14275 GCA_965365035.1 uncultured bacterium
ACGAGATCGTTCAGAAGTTGATGGCGAAGCGGCCTGACGATCGCTATCAGGTGCTGGCTGAGTTGAACGTCGGCCGCCGGCTGTCGCTCGTCAACTCACTCCTCAAGCACGAACTCGAAGTCCTTGAGGTGCGCAGTGAGATACAGTCGGACGTGAAGGGCGAGCTGGACAAGCGACAGCGCGAATTCATCCTGCGCGAGCAGCTGAAGGCGATCCAGAAGGAGCTGGGCGAGGAGGCCGCACCAGAGCTGGCCGAATTGAGGGAGCGCTTGCAGAACGCCGACCTCCCCGAAGCCGCACGCCAGGAGGCCGATCGCGAGATCGAACGCCTGGAGCAGATCCCGGCGGTCTCGCCCGAGTACCAGGTCGTGCGCACGTACCTGGAGTGGATCGCAGACCTGCCGTGGAACGTCACAACGGATGACCAACTGGACATCGAGCGCGCGGCCCGCATCCTGGACGAGGACCACTACGGCCTGGAGAAGGTGAAGACGCGCATCCTGGAGTTCCTGGCCGTGCTCAACCTGAAGGGCGGCGAAACCCGCGGGCCTATCCTCTGCTTCGTCGGTCCGCCCGGCACCGGCAAGACCTCGCTGGGGCAGTCGATCGCCCGCGCTCTCAACCGCAACTTCATACACGTATCTCTCGGCGGCATGCGGGACGAGGCCGAAATCCGCGGTCACCGCCGCACCTACGTAGGCGCCATGCCCGGCCGCATCATCCAGGAGATGCGCCGCGCCGCCTCCGCCAACCCGCTATTGATGCTGGACGAGGTCGACAAGCTCGGCACCGACTTCCGCGGCGACCCGGCCGCGGCGTTGCTTGAAGTCCTTGATCCGGCTCAGAACTTCACGTTCACCGACCACTACCTCGACATCGCCTTCGACCTTTCGCGGGTCTTCTTCATCGCCACCGCCAACCTGACCGACACTATCCCGCCCCCGCTGCTTGATCGCATGGAGGTCATCGAGCTGCCCGGCTACACAGAGTACGAGAAGCTGGAGATCGGCAAGCGCTATTTGCTCCCACGTCAGCTCGAGGAGAACGGCATCTCCAAGAGCGCCCTGCGGATGAGCGAAGGAGCGATTCGCGAGGTCATCCGCTCCTACACGCGCGAAGCCGGCGTCCGCAACCTGGAACGCGAGCTGGGTAGCATCTGCCGCCGTGTCGCGCGCCTCGTGGTGGAGGGCGAGAAGAAACAGATGTCGGTCACGCAGGACAACGTCTCCGACTATCTGGGGCCGGCGCGCTTCCGCTGGGAGCTCGCGGCCGAGAAGGACGAGGTTGGCGTCGCGACTGGCCTTGCCGCGACGGCCGCCGGCGGTGATGTCCTCTTCGTCGAGGCGACAGTCGTCCCCGGCAAAGGCCGCCTCACGCTCACGGGGAAGCTGGGCGACGTCATGCAGGAGTCGGCGCAGGCCGCACTGACCTACGCTCGCTCACGTGCCGACTCGCTGGGCATCGCGCCAGCCTTCTTCGACCGTAACGACCTGCACATCCACGTCCCAGCCGGCGCCGTGCCCAAGGACGGCCCTTCGGCCGGCGTGACGATGGCCAGCGCGCTCGTCTCGGCGATAACGCGCCGGCCCGTCCGCAAGGACGTAGCGATGACCGGCGAAATTACGCTGCGGGGCAAGGTGTTGCCCGTCGGCGCCATCCGCGACAAGATTCTCGCTGCGCACCGCGCAGGCAGCAAGCGCATCATCCTGCCGCGGGACAACGAGAACGACCTGCACGACGTCCGCGAAGAGGTCCGGCGCGACCTCGAATTTGTGCTCGTTGACAGCGTGGACGATGTGCTGGCCGCGGCCCTGCACGAAAAAGCGTCGGACGACGGTCCGAGGGTCGAGCAACTCGTCGCCGAAAACTAGTCTGCACTCCTGACACGCCGCTGTCGCGCGCCAGCGCGAAGCTCTATTGGTCACTTGAGGAGGAAGCTTTGAACTGGAACGATTTTTCGCAGGCGGCTCCGGAGCTGGCGCAGGCCGGCGAAGAACGCTTCGAACGCTGGGGTCTGATCCTGCTCGGTTCAATGCGCAAGGACGGTACGCCGCGCATCAGCCCGGTTGAGCCGCTGATCGTCGGCGAAGAGCTGATGCTCGGCATGATGTGGCAGTCGAAGAAGGCGCTCGACCTGCTGCGCGAGCCGCGCTGCCTCGTGCACAGCATCGTCACCGATCGCAAGGGTGCCGAAGGCGAGTTTAAGCTCCGGGGCCGCGCCCGCGATATCAGCGACCTCGATGTCCGCGAAACATATTCGAAGGCGCTATTCGAGAAGATCGGCTTTCGGCCAGAGGGGCCGGAGTGGCACCTCTTCGCCATCGATATCGAGCATGCCGCGCTCATCGCTTTCGAGGGCGAGAAGAAGACGGTCCAGACCTGGCCCTGATTGGCTAGCGCTCGTCGCCGTTCGCATCCCGCTAAGATGGGGGCGCCATGAAGAGCTGCCTCGCTTGTGACCTGACCACCGGACGCGCGCCCCTACCTGGCGGTGTCATCTTCGAGAGCGATGGCTGGCTCATCGAGCACTGCATAGGGCCGTTGGGTGTCGGCACCTTAATCGTCAAGCCGCGTCGCCACGTCGAGCGCTTCGTCGATCTGGAGCCCGCCGAGTTCGAGGCGTTCGGCCCCGTCGTGTGGCTGGCGACGGCGGCGCTACGTGACCTCCTCTCGCCCGATCAGACATACGTTTGCGGTTGGGCTCACGCCGACTGGACACCCGGGCACATCCACTTCGTGCTGCAGCCCGCCTGGAACAGCGACAGCCGGAAGCACGCCCGGCCAGGCCCTTTCCTGCAGGTTGAGATGTTCACTGCGAACGAGTCGCCGCCGCCGGAGGGCGTTGCAGAGTTCTGCGATCGCGCCCGTCAGGTGATTCAATCGCTGGCCGGGGATCGATCAGCATGACGAAGACGGTGCTCGTCATCGTCGCGCACGCCGACGACATGGAGTTCATGGCCGGCGGCACTATCGCCAGGATGGCCGGCCTCGGCTACGAGATCAGCGAGGTAATCGCGACGAACAACGAGAGGGGCACTCTCGATCCTTCCTTGGACAAGCGCTTTACCGCGGAGACGCGACGCGAGGAAGCCCGCCGAGGCGCCACCGTCCTGGGCGTCGATCCCGAGGTCGAGTTCCTTGGCTACGAAGACGGCTGTCTTAGCGAGACGCCGCTGAACCAGCTCCGCGAACGGTGCATGCGCGTGATCCGCGCCCGCCGACCCGACGTGCTCTTCACGTGGGACCCGTTCGCGCCTTACGAGGAGCACGGCGACCACCGCAGCATCGCCATGGCAGCCACAGAGGCGGCAAGTTTCTCGCACTTTCCTCTCTATCACCCGGAGCACCTCGAAGAGGGTCTACAGCCACACTACGTTGGTGAGCGCTACTTCTTCGCGAAGTCGCCCCGGGACGCGAACAAGACCGTCGACATCAGCGAGCAGATCGAACGCAAGATCGACGCGCTCTGCGAGCACGTCTGCCAGATGGAGATGACGGTGATGGAGGCGCAGGCTGCGGTCGCCGCTGCCGGAATAGACGTGCCCTTCATCCGTGACGCTGACCCAGGCGATTATCGGCCTGTGATCGAAGCACAGATCAAGGCCTGGGCAGCATCAATCGGCAAGCGTGCTGGCTTCGCTTACGGGGAGGAGTTTCGCCGCCAGCGCTTCGGTGGGGTAGAGCGATGGTTGCGGGGCAGCGAGGTTTTGCCGGACGACGTTTAGCCGGCTCCCGGCGCTGGCGAGAGTTACCCGGCGACCGCAGCCGGTCTCGGGCTAGCGACGTCGGCGCCGTTCGCCGAACTGTCGCCCTCGCCCAGCAGTTCCATCTCCTCGGCGCGCACGAACGCACGCACAACCGCGGGATCAAACTGCGTGAGCGAGTTTCTGAGTATTTCCTTCAGCGCCATCTCATGCGAGAGCTTCTTGCGGTGCGGCCGGTTGCTCGTCATCGCGATGTAGGCATCGGCCACGGCGTAAATCCGCGAGCCTATTGGGATATCGTCGCCCTTGAGGCCGTGCGGGTAGCCCTGGCCGTCGAACCGCTCATGGTGTGCGAGCACAATGACTGCTGCGTCGCTGAAGTTGAGGATATCCGACAGGATCGTGGAACCGAATTCCGGGTGACGTCGCATCTCAACCCACTCCGGCTCACTCAGTTCACCTTCCTTGGACAGAATCCCCTCAGCGATCTCCATCTTGCCGATGTCCGCGAGAACGGCGGCGCGCTGGATGAGTTGAGTTTCCTCGTGGCCCACTCTCATCTGTTGGGCGAGGATGAACGATAGATCGCTGACTCGCCGCGCGTGGCTGGCCGACATGTCGTCACGCAGCCCCATCGCCACTGTCAGGGCGGAAACGATCGAGTTGTACTTCTGATGCACGGCCCTGACTCTGCTCTCTACCATCTCTCTTTCGCGGCGCAGAGAGCGCAGCGCCAGCAGCAGCGTCGCCGAGAGGATTACGCAGCCAACGATCGTGGCGACAAGCGCGCTGGTAGCGAGCGTCGTTAGAGTCAGCATTACGCCAAAGAAAACCAGCCACGCGATCGTTGAGATCATGCGGCGCGGCCCGGTTGTTCGATTGGCTACTTCCAGCATATCGGAGTCCCCCTAAGCGATTCCGTAATCGTCGCCAGGTGCGGATTCAATGCCCTGAGAAGACGCAATGGGTTGCGTCAAGGCAGCGCCGCTCCTGGCGAGCTTTCGCGATACTTTGTTGGCGTACATGTCCGCGTCCGCCCACTGGATCAATTCTTCGACTTCTTCGCCGCCCCACGGATAGCCCGCAATGCCCACAGAGACCGTGACCATGATTGACGTGTCACCATCCTGATACATCGGCGTCCGCTCCAGATCTTCCCAGAGGCGCCGGGCCAGCGCGAAGGCGCCCCGCTTGTCAGTCCCCGGCATTACGATGCCGAACTCGTCCCCGCCCAGGCGGGCCGCGACGTCTTGTGTCCGCGTGTGCCGGGCCATCGCCTTGCCGAGGCTGGTCAGGATCTCGTCACCGATAGCGTGGCCGTACTCGTCGTTGATCAGCTTCAGCCCGTCCAGGTCCATAGTCAGGATCGCCAGCGGCTGCCTGGAGAGACGAGTCTTCTCGACCTCTATCTTGAGCACTTCGTAGAAGTGTCGGCGGTTGTAGAGCCCGGTCATCTCGTCCCGATAGACCAGTTCCTGGAGATCAGTCATCTCCATCACCAGCCTGGCCTTGAAGCGATGGTAGGCCGACAGTTGCATCCGCCGAGTGACCACGACGCAGAAGAACGCGTAGGCCAGAGGTGCGCCCGCCGCTATCGAGTAAAGGGCGAACTGCCACTCCTGTCCGCCCGCGCCTACCGACAATGCGATCAGGGCTGCGACCGTGACGATCGTGACTGCTATTCCACCTGTCCAGGCTAAGCGGCTTGCGCCGGCTTCTTCGCGCGCAAGATCGCTCTCCAAAGTCGCCAGGCTTGTTCTGTTCGGCATAAGATTCATTCCATCTGATTCCCGCGCTCTTCGTTTGTTCTGCCGAAACAGCCACCTGGGCCTCCACTCTTGTCGCCTGTCACACCGGCGGCCAGGCGACCCTATCTGCCTTCGGCGGACTTAGGCCCGTAGCTTTGCGCCCCGTCCTTTCGGCACGGTTCGCCCTTTCGGTAGTCGTGTGCGGCGCTATTCGCGTCCCACAGTTTCTAAGACGGCCTCTCCGCTTGGCAGTTACGTGTGATCGGGGCCTGTTAGTGCTTGGAACGGCGCTTTAGGAAAAAATTGTCCGAAGCTTTACGTAAGCGGCGTGCGCTCCTGCCCCTCATCGGGCTCAGGATGTATCACAACTTCAGCACCGGGCAGGCGCGCCCGTATGTCTGCCTCGATATGGTCGGAAGCGTCGTGTACGTCGACAACCGTGCTGTCGGCCTCGAAGATCAGATGCATGTCGATGTGGCGTGTGGCGCCGGAGCGCCGTGTGCGCAGGCGGTGGTAGCCCAGCACCTCGTCTTTGTGCGCCCTGAGCACTTCCTGGATTGCGATCAGCTCCGCGTCGGGGAGTGATTCGTCCATGATGTCCTCTAGCGCCGTCCGCCCGAGCCCGATCGCCGTCCAGCCCATGTACGCGGCCAGCAGCAACGCTGTTATCGGGTCGAATAGGTTCTGGCCTGTAACCCCGACGAGGGTCAGGCCAAGGATGATCGCGCCGGCCTGAACCACGTTCGTCTGCAGGTGTGTCGACTCTGCTGACAGTGCCATCGACCCGGACCGGCGCGCCTCCCGCCGCATCAGCACGGCCATCACGAGGTTCGCCGCGGCAGCGATCGCCATCGCCACGAGCCCGATGCCGACGTCGATGTCGGGTGAGCCCTCGATCAGCCTTCGTACCGCCTGGAAGGTGATCAGTCCGCCGCCGAGGCCGACGACTGTCGCCGCGACTGACGCCGATACGGCCTCGACTTTTCCGTGGCCATAGGGATGGCCCTCGTCCGCCGGCCGGGCAGCGATGCGCAAGCTGATTAGAGCCGCCGCGCCGCCGACCAGGTCGGCCGCGCTGTCCACCGCGTCGGAGAGCACCGCGATGCTGTCGCTGATGATGCCGACGGCGAGCTTAAGTGCCAGCAGGCAGACTGTGACGAGGAGTGATACGGCGGCTATGCGCCGCGAGGCCAGGGCAACGGCTGAGTGGGCCTCGGCGTGTGTGTGGCCGCCGCGGCTATCGGGACTTTCGAGAGATGACATCGCCGGCGGCCCGGGCTATCGCTTCCGGCGTCAGATCAAAGTGTTCGAGCAACTGCTTCCACGTGCCGCTAGTGCCGTATCCTTCCATGCCGACGAATTCAACCGGCGTCGGCTGCTCCGCGGCTAGAGCCTGGGAGACGAGGCCGCCGAGGCCGCCCTGTATGAAGTGATCTTCCGCCGTTACGATCGCGCCGGTCTCGCGCGCCGCCGCCAGTAACGCCTCGCGGTCGAACGGTCGCAACGACGAGGCGTTCAGCACTCGCGCCTCAACGCCCTGGCTGGCCAGGGTCTCTGCGGCGTCGAGAGCGGCCTTTACCAGCTCGCCACAGGCGATCAGCGTCACGTCCTTGCCGTCTCGCATCAGCGGCCACTTGCCGACTTCGAAGCGGTACGAGTCGTCGTAGAGGATCGGTATCTTCGGTCGCATCGAGCGTATGTAGAAGGGGCCTTCGGTGCGCGCGGCGACTTCGATCATCTGCTCGCATTCGACGGCGTCCGCCGGGAAGAGGACGGTGAACGTCGGCATCGAGAGCATCAACGTCAGGTCCTCGAGAGCTTCGGCGGACGCGCCGTCCTCACCGGTGACGACGCCGGCGTGGCTGGCGAACAGCTTGACGTTGGATCGCGGTTGGGCGACCGCCATCCTCAGCTGGTCGAAGCAGTGGCCGGGCGCGAAGACGGCGAAGCTGGAGCAGAAGGCGACTTTACCGCACGAGGCCAGGCCGGCCGCGACGCCGATCATGTTCTGTTCGGCGACGCCGATGGGGAAGAAGCGGTCGGGGAACTCGTGCCCGAACTTCACCGCCGACGTCGAGTAGCCGAGGTCAGCGTCCACGCAGACGATGTCGAGGCCCTCACGCGCTAGTCTCGCCAGCGTCGGGCCCAGGACCTCTCGCGTGGACTTATCGGCTGCTGTCTGGACCATGGGCTACTCCTTGAAACCCAGTTCCTGCAGCGCCTGTGCTAGCTGCTCGTCGCTGGGCGCCTTGCCGTGGAAGTCCGGATTGTTCTCCATGAAACTTACGCCCTTGCCCTTGGTCGTTTCGCAGATGATCGCGGTCGGCTTATCACCGTCCGCTTTGGCTTCCTGCAGGGCGGCGGTGATCGCGTCGAAGTCGTGTCCCTCAATGCGCTTCGTGTCCCAGCCGAAGGCGCGCCACTTATCCTCGAACGGCTCCAGGTTCATGATGTTCGCCGTGTGGTTGTCGTCCATCACCCAGCCGCCCAGTTTGTCGGGAGACTGGCCAGCGTCTTCGTAGCGTTGGTAGTCAGAGTAGCCGTCGTTCTGGATGTGGTTGCGGTCGATGATCGCCGTCAGGTTGGCCGTGTTGTAGTGGCCGGCCGACATCACTGCCTCCCACGTCTGGCCCTCCTGGCTGTCGCCGTCGGAGAGCAGACAGAACACCTGGTAATCGCGTCCGTCCAGCCGCGCTGCCAGCGCCACGCCCAGTGAAAACGACAGGCCCATGCCCAACGCGCCGGCCGTCATCTCGACACCCGGCGGTTTGCCGATGATCGTGTGTCCCTGGAGCTTCGTGCCCAGCTGGCGGAACGTCAGCAGGTCGTCCGGGTCTACGTAGCCGGCCTCGGCGAGCACGCTGTACATCAGGGGCGTCGCGTGGCCCTTGCTCAGGACGAAGCGGTCGCGGTCAGGCCACGACGGGTTCTTCGGATCATGGCGCATGATGCGGAAGTAGAGCGCCGTCAGGATTTCGACGCTGGAGAGAGACCCGCCAGGATGCCCGGACTTCGCCGCGTGCGTCATGCGCACGATGTTGCGGCGGACGTTGCGGGCGATCTCTTGCAGCTCTTCGTTCGTTGCTGTTGGGGCCTGTGCCACGCGGTTGCTCCCTCCTTCTGGCACGATTATACGTGGCGCGCGGTCACCCGCAACGTTACCTCGATTACGCCTGCGGATCTTGCCCACCTGCGTGCTATCATCCGGGGCGAGTAACGCGTGATCATCGATTTTCACACGCATATCTTTGCCCCCGGCGTACGCGACCAGCGCGACGACCTTGCCCGCCGCGATTCCGCGTTTGCTGAAATGTATTCGGATCCTAAGGCGAAGATCGCTGCTGCAGACGACCTCCTCGTCAGCATGGACGCCGCCGGCGTCGACGCTAGCGTCGCGCTGGGCTTCGCCTGGAGTAACGATGACGATATCTCCCGCCACAACGACTACTTGCTCGACGCCGCCGAGAGGAGCAACGGCCGCATCCTTCCATTCACGAACGTCAACATGGCGAGCGCTAATGCCGAAGACGAGATCGCGCGCTGCGTGGCCGCAGGCGCCCGCGGCCTCGGCGAGCTACGCCCCGACAGCCAGGGCTGGGACCTCACCGGCGGCGATGGTGATCGCCTGGCCGCCGCTGCTCGTGAGCACGGCCTGATCCTCCTGGTGCACGTCACGGAAGAAGGTGGTCACGAGTATCCGGGCAAGCGAGGCTGTTCTCTCGCCGCGTTTCGGGAGTTCGCCCGTCGGCACGCGGACCTCGTGATCGTCGGCGCCCATCTCGGTGGGGACGTCTACCGCACCGATCCCTCACCCGTCTACGTCGACACCGCCGCCCAACCGTTCCTCTACCGCGAGGGTGAGGCCAAGGGCGCGTTGGCAGCTGTACCAAAGGACCGCCTGCTCTTCGGCAGCGACTTCCCGCTGATCAGCCAGGCGCGGGCGCTCGACGAACTGCGCGCGGCGGTCGCCGGCGATGAGCGCCTGAGCCGTGCCGTTGGAGGCAACGCCGAGGCGCTTCTCGGTCGCGTCTCAGCGGAGTCGGCCTCGTGAGCGACGAGCCGGAAGTCTTGCGGCTGTTCGTGGCCGTTGAGTTGCCGGCGAGCGTGCGTCAGCGCCTCGCCGACGTGGCCGAGGAGCTGCGAGGGATGGGTCTTGAGCGCCTGCGCTGGGTGCGGCCGGAGAACATCCACATCACGCTGAAGTTCCTCGGCGAAACGCCGGCCCAGCGCCAGCCGCAGATCGAAGATGCCTTGCGAGCTGCCGCAGAAGGCGTCGCGCCGCACGAACTGACGCTGGGCGAGCTGGGGAAGTTCGGCGGGCGCCAGAACCCACGCGTGCTTTGGGTGGACGTTCGCGGTGACGTAGACGCGCTCAAGGCGCTCCAGAAGCGCGTTGACACCAGGATGGCGCCATTGGACTTCCCTGCGGACGAGAGGCCGTTTGCGGCCCATCTGACGCTCGCTCGCGTGCCCCAGGACCTGGCGAAGAAGGTCGCCAGGCCTCTTGCGGAGGCGATCGAGGCCGTAAAGGTGCCGGATACGCCGATTCCCGTGCGCGAGTTCGTGCTCATGCGCAGCGAACTACGCCGGGAAGGCCCTGTCTACACACGCCTCTGCGGCATCGAGCTGGGCACCGACTGAACGCGGCGGTCGTCGTGCCGCGTCCTCGTGCTATGCTCGATGCAAACCTAGCCCAGCGGGCAGAACGGACGCGCTTGATCGCGTGCCTCCGACCGGCGAAAGGAGATCGCAATGGCGCCACACCTCACTTACTTCAAGATGCGGGCCAAGCCCGGCGAGCGCCAGGTGGTCATCGACCATTTCAACCTCTGGCTGACCGATCGTCGCCCGGACGTTGGTGGCTTCATCCGGGTCGTCCTCTCCTCCAACGTCAGCGATCCCGACGAGTTCATGGCCTACGCTATGTTCGCGGACAAGGCAACGTACGACGCTAACTCGGACGACCCCGCGCAAGACGCCTGGTTTAAGACGCTGCGATCACATCTCGTTTCCGACCCAGAGTGGTTCGACGGCACTTGCGAGCTGCAGCGAATGGGCCAGGTCTAGGCTGCAACCGACGAATGACCCTGAAGCTCCTCTGTATCCTCGCGCACCCTGACGATGAGTCGCTCGGTTTGGGCGGCATCCTCGCCAAATACGCTGCCGAGGGCGTAGAAACGTACCTGGTGACCGCGACGCGCGGTGAGCTGGGCTGGTTCGGCCCCGCGGAGGAGAACCCCGGCCCGACGGAACTCGGGAAGATCCGAGAGCAGGAGTTGGGAGAAGCGGCTAAGGTTCTGGGCATTCGCGAAGTTAGCCTGCTTGACTACTCTGACGGCGAGCTCCACAAGGCGGATCAGGCGGTGCTCACCCGACAGCTCGTCGGACACATCCGCCGCATTCGGCCCGACGTCATCGTGACGTTCGATCACAACGGCGTCTACGGACATCCAGACCATATCGCTGCCACGCAGGCGGCGACGGCGGCAGCTTTCGCCGCCGTCGATGCCGATTTCAGCGATCCAGACGGGCTCGCTCCACACGCGGTCTCCAAGCTGTACTACTTCGCCTGGACGCGTGAGGTTCAGGAAGCGTACGAACTGGCCTTCGGTGAGCTTGTGATGCAGATAGACGGCGTCGAACGGCGCGCCGTTCCCTGGCCCCACTGGACCGTCTCGACATGGGTCGACACCTCGGCCCACTGGGAGACGGTCTGGGAGGCGATCAGGTGCCATCGGTCGCAGCTCCCCGGGTACCAGAAGTTGCTTGACCTACCTGACGAATATCACCAGACGCTATGGGGTCGGCTGACGTTCCATCGGGTCTTTAGCCTCGTGCCGACCAGCGATCGAGAAGACGATCTCTTCGACGGCCTGCGCGAGAGGCAGTCGCAGTGAGCGATCGCCTGTCCGAGCTGCGCCGCAGCGTGGAGCAGGCGCCGAGCGGTTTCGACTGGGATGCCGAGACGTGGCGGGAAGCGGGCTCGAGATTGCTGGACGTCGTCGTCAAAGCGTCGACTGACTGGGAGTCTCGGCGGCCCTCACCTGAGCGCCCCGATGACGCCCTGGATCTATTCCAGGGCCCGCTGCCTGATTCGCCGGTAGCCTTCGAGGCGCTGGTGGATCGAATCGAGCGCGAAATCATCCCGACCAGCTCCTACAACGGCCATCCGCGCTGGCTCGCCTATATCACGGCCTCGCCGGTGCCGGTCTCGGTGCTGGGAAGCCTGGCTGCGGCGGCGCTGAACCAGAACACGGCGCTCTGGCGAGCCGCACCGTCCGCGACGGCTATCGAACTGCAGACGTTGGGCTGGATCGCGGGAATGCTCGGCCTCCCGGAGACAGCCGAAGGCATCTTCGTCAGCGGCGGGCAGATGGCGAACATCGTGGCCCACGCGGCGATGCGCGACGCGAAAATACCCTGGGACGTGAGGCGCTTCGGCATGCGCGGCCCCGACGGTAGCGCGCCACAAGTGCGCATCTACGCCAGCAGCGAGTTGCACTACTGCCACGAACAGGCGGCTGAGATTCTCGGCATGGGACGCGAGGCTGTGCGCAACGTACCCGTCGACGATCAGTACCGGATGCGTCTCGACTCCCTGACGCAGATGATCGCAGAGGACCGGGCGCGGGGCGATCTGCCCATCGCTATAGTCGGCACCGCAGGAACGGTTGGTACAGGAGCGATCGATCCAATCCCGGAGCTGGTCGACGTCGCACGAAAGGAACAGCTCTGGTTCCACGTCGACGGGGCGTACGGCGCGTTCGCTACGCTGGCCGAGAGCTGCCCGCCAGAACTGCGAGCCATGGCCGAGGCCGACTCGGTTGCCTGCGATCCACACAAATGGCTCTACGCCGCCATCGACGCCGGCGTCGTTCTGGTGCGTGAGCCCGGGCGGCTGGAGCACTCGTTCGCTTTCCATGCCTCTTACCTCGAGACGGCGGACCGCGATGCCCGTGTCGATCTGCTCGAACGCTCGCCTGAAAATACGCGGCCCCAACGAGCGCTCAAGGTCTGGTTGGCGCTCCAGGCGTTCGGCCGCGACGGCTACGCTGCCATGATCGACTACAACATCCGGCTCGCGGCCTTGATGGAGGAGCTAGTGCTCACTACGCCCGGCCTGACTCTCGCCGCCCCGCGCGGTCTTTCGATCGTCTGCTGGCGAGTTGAGCCGGAGGGCCTGCAGGGACAGGAGTTGGAGCAACTCCAGTCCGATGTGATAGAGGCGCTTGAAGACCGCGGCATCGCTCTGATCTCGAACGCGCAACTGCGCGACGGCCGCACGTCTCTTCGGGCCTGCGTTAACAACTTCCGAACGCGCGCTGAGGACGTGGAGGCGATCGTCCAGGCGAGTGCCGAGATAGGCGCCGAACTGGCTGCTTCGCCGGGCTCAAAGCCTGCGTAGAGGCTACGGCAGGTCGAGGAGGCCGGCCTTCGGGGCGCTGACGAGCGCCGCCATCACGCCCAGCGGCTGTCGGCCTTCGTACATCATCTGGTGAGTGTTCGGGATCTCCTCGAACGAGTAGGTCTGTCCGAGGCAGGGGTTGATCCGCTTGTCCAGCACCAGCTGGTTGAACGCGCCCGCCTGCTCGTCGTTGGCGAAGTGTGAGCCCTGAAAGCGCTTCTGGCGCATCCACAGGTATCGCAGGTCGACGACGGCGTTAAAGCCGCTTGTGCCGGCGCAGATCGCGACCATGCCGCCGGTGTCGCAGATGAAAATCGAGGTCGGCACAGTGTCCTCTCCCGGGTGGTCGAAGACGATGGCTGGGCTCTTGCGCTCGCCGACGATCTCCCAGATCTTGCCGCCAAACGCCCGCGCGCCCTTCGCCCACTTGCCGTACGCCTCGTCGTCGGTCCAGTGCGGCATGATGCCCCAGTGGTCGAAATCCTTGCGGTTGATGCAGCCTTTGGCGCCCAGGTTCATGCAGTACTCGAATTTATCCTCGCTGGACACGACTGCCACAGGAATACCGCCCATCTCCCGGACGATCTGGATCGCCATCGAGCCGAGGCCGCCGGAACCGCCCCAGATGAGCACGACGTCGCCCTCTTTCACAGTGTTTGGTGGCCAGCCCATGAGCATGCGGTAGGCGGTGGCGCCCACGAGCGTTGGTGCCGCGGCCTCTTCCCAGGTCAGGTGTTCTGCCTTGGGCAAACACTGGTGCGCCTGGACCTTCGTGAACTGCGCGAAGCTGCCCCAGTTCGACTCGTAGCCCCAGATCCTGAACGAGCTTGAGAACATCGGGTCGTTGCCGGCCTTTACGAACGGGTCGTCTTCGTCCCACATGCCGCAATGGACGACCACACGGTCGCCCACCTTGATGTTGGTGACGTTATCGCCGATGGCGTAGACGATGCCGGCCGCGTCACTGCCGCCGATGTGAAATCCCGTCGTGTCGCCTTCTTTCTCGCGCGCCTTGATGACGTTGACGGGGATGCCGCGCGACGCCCAGACGTTGTTGAAGTTGATGCCGGCGGCCATGCTCAGGACCAGCGCCTCGTTCGGCTTCAGGTCCTTCGGCGTGTCCACCTTCTCGACCTTGAACGCGCCCTTCGGCTCGCCGAATCGCTCCGGGCGGATGAGCTGCGCGTACATCTGGTCCGGCACTTCGCCGATGGGCGGAATCTCGCCGATTTCGTAGATGTTTTTCGTCGAGACCACTGGGCTCCTCCTCGAGTAGTAGTGCAGGCGCTGGGCCTGCCTGGGCGCGGTCTACGATATCAGGCTGGCGTACGGCGGGCGATCAGACGCGCGCGGTTCAGGGTTGCCGAGCGCCTAGCCGCGCGGCAGTCCGAGGCCGCGAGTGGAGATAATGCCGCGGT
>CBDTZZ010000008.1:0-12271 GCA_965365035.1 uncultured bacterium
GCAACGTCGGCATCGGCACCGCCAGCCCGTCCACGTATACGTAGTCCGCCGGAATCTGCCCCGCGGGGCGCGCCCCGTGGCTGTCGATCTCAAGCACATCGCCGTCCTCCATCGTGAAGATGTTGTCCGGCGGGATGCCCATCGAGCGGGCCAGGTGCGAGTGCATCACCAGGTGGCGGAACTCGCCGTGCACCGGCACGAAGTACTCCGGCTGCGTCAGGCTCATCATCAGCTTCAGCTCTTCCTGCGCCGCGTGTCCGGGCACATGCACGTTCGCGATGCGGCTGAAGAGCACGTGCGCGCCCAGCCGGTGAAGGTTGCTGATCGTCCGGTTGATCAGCTGCTCGTTGCCTGGAATCGCCGAGGACGAGAACACGACTGTGTCTCCTGGCACGATATCGATGTGCCGGTGGTCTCGGTTCGCCATCCGCACCAACGCCGATGTCGGCTCGCCCTGCGCGCCGGTCGTCAGAAGCGCGACCTTGTTCGGTTTCAGCTTCCTCATCCGGTCCAGGGGCTGCAGCGGGTCGTCGGCGGCGCGTATGTAGTCTTGATCCAGCGCCATTCGCACGTTGTTCATCATGCTGCGGCCGGTCACGAACACGCGGCGGCCGTTGGCCTCCGCAGCGTCGATCACCTGCTGCACCCGCGAGATCAGCGACGCGAACGTAGCAACGATTACGCGCCCGTCCGCCGTCGCCATGATGCGGTCCAGCGTGTCCGCGATGTGCCTCTCCGACGGCGTGTAGCCTTCAGTGTCGACGTAGGTCGAGTCTGACAGCAGCAGGAGGACGCCCTCCTGCCCGATCTGAGCGATGCGCATCAGGTCCGGCGGACCGCCCATCACCGGCGTGTGGTCGAACTTGAAATCTCCCGTGTGGAACACAGTACCCAGCGGCGTCTTGATGGCGATCGACGTCGAATCCGGAATGCTGTGCGTGATGTGGATCCACTCCGCCGTCATATTTCCCAGCTTCACCGTGTCGCCGGGCTGGATCATCTGCAGATTGGCCTTCTTCAGCAGCTTGTGCTCTTC
This sequence comes from uncultured bacterium, assembly GCA_965365035.1. GTDB lineage: Bacteria > Chloroflexota > Dehalococcoidia > SM23-28-2 > RBG-16-64-32 > CF-162. The sequence goes on from CBDTZZ010000008.1 coordinate 1,037, forward strand.
CAGCTTCACCGTGATCAGGCCGTGCGTCAGCGGCGTGCAGTAGACCGTCGGCAGCTGCCCGTTGGGCGCACGCAGCGCCGGCAGCACGTAAGGCAGGGCGCCGACGTGGTCCTCGTGGCCGTGCGTGATGAGGATGCCCCGCAGCTTATTCAGGCGCTCTTTGACGTAAGTGACGTCCGGGATCACGAGGTCGACGCCCAGCATGTCCGCTTCCGGGAACATCAGCCCCGAGTCGATCAGGATCATGTCCTCGTTCGTCTCCAGGGCAAGCATGTTCTTGCCGATCTCACCCAGGCCTCCGAACGGAATTACCCGTAACTTCTGTGCCATACGCTAGAAGAGCTTCCCTTGTTCTGCTGAAGCGGGAGCCGTCACCGCCGCCGCGGCGACCGGTTCGGTTGCTCGTATCTTCTCGACCGCCAGCGGGATCTTCGCGAAATCGTCAAGGATGACCTGACGCAGATTGCCGTTGTGTAGCGCCGCCGCCGGATGATAGACGTGATAGTAATGGCGTCCGCCAAGCTGGCGCAGATTCCCGCGAACCTTGCCAATCGCGTCGCGGGGGAAGAACCAGGAGAGCGAAAACCGTCCCAGCGTCACGATCAGCGTCGGGTCTATCAGCTCGATCTGGCGCAGGAGGAACGGGCGGCAGGCGTCCACCTCTTCCGGCATCGGGTCCCGGTTGCTGGGCGGGCGGCACTTGACTACGTTGCAGATGTAGACGTCAGGCCGGGTGAGGTTGATGGAAGCGAGCAACTCATCCAGGAACTTGCCTGCCGCGCCGATGAACGGGCGACCCTGCTGGTCCTCGTGATACCCGGGCCCCTCGCCGACGAACATGATCTCGGCGTTCTCAGCGCCTTCGCCGGGAACCGCATGGGTGCGTGTTTTGCAGAGGTCGCAGGACTCACACGTGATGATCTTCGTGTAGAGGCCCTCAAGCTCTGTCACTGTTGCCGATGATACGCGCGGCCTATCTGCGGGTCAAACCGCGGCTAGGGCTTGGGCGGACGCTTCGGCTGTACGATTACCGCCAGCAGGATGCCGAAGACGTAGAGCACGATAATTGGCCCCGCCACGAGCGATTGCGTAATCGGGTCGATGGACGGTGTGACGATCGCCGCGACGACAAAGGCCGCTACGATCGAAAGGCGCCACCACCGAACGAGCTGGGCTGAGCTCACGAGGCCGACGCGGGCCAGGAACATGATGATCATCGGCGTTTCGAAGGAGACGCCCGTCCAGAAGAGCAGTCGCGTCACGAAGTCGACATAACTCCCAATTCGGAGATTCGGCTCCGCCAGCTCGTTGTTGAAGTTCAGCAGGAAGTCCAGCGCTGGCGGCAGCGCAACGTAGTAGGCGAACGCCACGCCGCAGAGGAACAGCACCGTGGCGCCTACCACCGTGCCGTACAGCCATTTGCGCTCCGTCGGGTGCAGGGCCGGCGTCACGAAGCGCAGCCCGTGGTAGACGATCATCGGCATGCCAAGGATGAGACCGCCCAGCAGCGCCACGCGGAAGAACGTGACAAAGTTCTCGAAAGGCTCGATGAACTGTAGCTCCAGGCCGGGGTGCTGCTCCTTCGCCGGCTCCTCCAGCCAGAGGATGAAGTCGGCCGCGAAGAAGGCCGAGATCACCAGCCCGATGACCACGCCGAATGAGGCCATCATCACCCGGTAGCGCAACTCCTTGAGGTGATCGACAATCGTCAGGTGCGTATCGCCGCGCTCCTCGTCGGGGGTGGGTACGGTCGGCTCGGCTGCGGTGCTACTCGTCATCGTTTGCCTGGGGCCGGCGGCCTCCAGCTACGATCCGTTGTCGGAGCGATCTGGCTCGGGTGGCAGCTCGCCGCCGGGTTCGATGATCGGTTCGTTGCCGCCGACGATGCGGTCCGGCCGGGCCGCCTCCAGGGCCGGCTTGGTCTCGTCGACGACCTTGTTCAGCTCATCAGTGGCCAGGGAGATGCCGCTGGTCACGGCCTGGCGCACCTCGTCCAACTCCTCGCGCATCTCCTCGTACTCGCGCGTCAGCTCCGCGAACTCGTTGCGCAAGTCGCGGGTGTTCTCCGTGGCGTAGCCACGTAGCCATTTGATCGCGCGCGCCACCTGCACCGCGACCTCCGGAAAACGCTCCGGGCCTAACACGACCACGGCGATCAGGGCGATGAGCACGATTTCGGCCATTCCGATACCGAGAAAGTTCATCTGCTCTGTCCTCTAGATAGGATACGACAAATCCCCCGCCCTCAGGCGGGGGACACTATCCCGGCGTTCGTTGCCGGGCCCGTCAGCTTCCTGATCCGCCGTGCTGTTCGATGTAGCTCACCGCGTCCTGCACCTTCAGGATCTTCTCTGCGTCCTCGTCCGAGATCTCCACTGCCTGGCCCTCTTCGCTGAACTCTTCTTCCAGCGACATGATCAGTTCGACCAGGTCCAGCGAGTCAGCGTTCAGGTCGTCGACGAACGACGTCTCCGGCTTGATCTCCGAATTTTCGACGCCGAGCTGCTCGGCGATGATCTTCTGTACTCTCTCGAAAACGGTTGCCACGCGGGTACCTCCTTAGCCTCGGTCAGCTGTGACTAGCGCGCTCACTGAACCGAGGACGCCGTTTACAAATCTGGGGGAATTCTCGCCGCCGTACTCCTTGGCAAGCTCTACTGCTTCGTTTATGGCGGCTCGCATTGGCACCTTATTATCGATGACGATTTCGTATATCGCAAGGCGCAGGATATTCCGGTCCGTCGCGGCGATCTGGTGCAGCGGCCAGGCCGGCGCCGTCTCCTCGATGATCTCGTTGATCCGCTCCCGGTTCTCGATCACGCCGTTCACCAGCTCCAGCGCGTAGGCCGTGGTCTCCTTCGCCGCCGAAGCTTCCTTAGCGATGCGTGAGACGCACTCCGCCGGCTCGTGCCCCACAGTATCCAACTCAAACAGCGCCTGCAGGGCGATCACCCGAGCCGTGTGCCTTTTACCGGCCATCCTTAGAGCCCCAGCCCGCCATCCACCGATAGCACCTGACCGGTGATGTACTCCGCTTCGTCCGATGCCAGATAGACGACGCACGCCGAGATGTCCTCCGGCTTGCCCATGCGGTCCACCAACAGGCGTTGGTTCACGCCGTCGATGATCTCCTGACGGATGTCCTTCGTCAGCTCCGTTATCACCAGCCCCGGCATCACCAGGTTCGCCGTCACGTTGCGCGAGCCCATCTCACGGGCCACTGCGCGCGTAAAGCCCACGAGCCCGGCCTTGGCCGCGGCGTAGTTCGCTTGCCCGGCGTTGCCCGCCAGCCCCGATACGCTGCCGATGTTTATCACCCGGCCCCAGCGCTGCTTCATCATCGTCCGCAGGACAGCTTTTGTGCAGAGGAACACCGCGCGCAGGTTCAGCTCCATCACTTCGTCCCAGTCCGCCAGCGACATGCGCAGGATTAGCGTGTCGCGGTTGAACCCGGCGTTGTTCACCAGCACGTCCAGCCGCCCCAGCCCGGTCACCGTCTCCTTGACCATCCGCTCAACGTCGTCGGGCTTGCGAACGTCTGCGCGGACGGTAATGGCCTTGCCACCGGCGGCCTCGATCTTCTGGCGCAGGTCTTCCGCCTGGTCAGCGCTCTGGTTGTAATTGATCGCCACTGCGGCGCCCTGCTCGGCGAGATGGGTGCAGATCGAGCGTCCAATCCCCCGTGAGCCGCCGGTTACCAGCGCTACCTTGCCTGAGAGGTCAAACATTGGCAGTCTCCGAGATCTCTTCAATCGGCCGCGCGTCGAGGCTGGGGTGGCTGCGCTTGAGCTGCGCCGTCAAGATCTTGCCGGGTCCTGTCTCGATCGTTCGCCGTACCCCCGCGGCGGCCATCGCATCGATCGACTGGTGCCAACGCACAGGCCGTCTGATCTGGTCCTCCAGGTCGGTGCGGATGTCTGCTGCGGAGGCCAGCGTCTGGCCGCTGACGTTGCCGACGACGGGGATCGCTGGCTCGGCGATTTCGGCGTCTGCCAGCAAAAGCGCGAACGCCGCCGCTGCTGGCTCCATTAGCGATGTGTGAAACGCGCCCGATACCTTCACTGGCAGGCCGCGGCCGCCGCGCTCCTTTGCCAGCGCGCAGGCCCGCTCGACGGCTTGCGGCGTGCCGCCGACGACTGTCTGTGTCGCGGCGTTGTAGTTCGCCACCTCCGCGCCGGAATCGCGGCAGATACCTTCTACCGCTGCTTCGTCCAGTCCGACGATAGCCGCCATCGTGCCCGGCGACGCTTGCCCGGCCTCGTCCATCAGCCGCCCGCGTTCACGGACCAGCTGCATAGCCGCACCGAACTCCAACGCCCCAGCGGCGACCAGCGCCGAATACTCGCCCAGGCTGTGCCCGGCGACCAGCGCGGGGCGGTGCTTGATCGTGCCGGCGTCCAGCGCCGCGGCCAGTATGGCCACCGATGCTGCCAGGATCGCCGGCTGCGTGTTGGAGGTCTCTCTCAAACGATCTTCTGGCCCCTCGAAACAGAGGTCCGAGAGGCCGAACCCCAGCGCCTCGTCCGCCTCGGCGAAGACGCCGGCGGCTATATCCGACGATTCTGCTGCGCCCCGGCCCATGCCAACCTTCTGCGAGCCCTGTCCGGGGAATACTAGAGCCAGCTCCGGATCTATGGGTAGCTGGAGCAAACGGTCTGCCGTGAGCCTTGAAGGTGACGTCGCCTCGTTCATACGGCGATAGCGTTACTCGCTAAGGTCTTGCTCGCGCGTCAGCCGGCCGAAGGTGCAATCCGGGTTGGGGCAGCGGGCGAACTCATCGAGGCGCGTGCGGCAGAAGGCGCAGTGCGTGGCGTCCCACCAGACGAAGTAGGTCATCGCGGCGGCGGCGGCCAGCAGCAAGCTGAGCGGGGGCAGTATGTAAAGAAATCCGCGTCTCATAGCCAGCCGAGTATAGCACGCAGCAATGCTGGCCTAGACGGTCGGCTCGCGGGCCACGTCCAGCACCTGCCGGCCGTTGTACGTCCCGCACACGGCGCAGACCATGTGGGAGCGCTTTGGGCTGTGGCATTGCGTGCACACAATCAGGTGCGGGATCGTCGCGGTGATGTGCGTCCGGTGACGCCTCTTGCGCGATACTGATCGTTTCTTCTTTGGTAGCGGTGCCACGTTATTTCCCTTCGTCCATCTTCTGCTTGAGCCCCGACAGCGCGTCCCGTCTCTCATCTGCCTCGGGCCGGCAATCGCATGGCCCTGCGTTGAGATCGGCTCCACAGAGGGCGCAGAGGCCAGCGCAGTCGTCCCTGCAGAGGGGCCTTGGCTCACTCATGAGGATATATTGCCGCAGGCCCTCCCGCAAATCGAGCCAGAACTCCAAATCGATGCTGAACGCCTCATCATCCTCGTGCAGGTAGATGCGGGCGCCCGTTTCTGGGTCAGCCAGCGGCACGTACTCCTCCTGGAAGCGGACGTTCACCTCGGACAGGACGTCTGCCAGGCAGCGCGAACAGCTCTCCTCCCGCTTCGCTGTGGCGTCCATCGTCGCCAGCAGGCCGCGGTCCGTGCGCAGCAGGCTCAACGTGCCGCGCAGGTCGCGCAGGATGAGGTCGCCGGTGACGACTCGCTCCTCCTCCAGCTCGTATTCGCTGACGCTGCCCAGCCTTCGGCGCAGGTCTTGAAGGACGTGAAGTTGCATTAAATGGGCCTCGCTAAAGTCTCTAAAAAAGAAGCGGCGCCGCCTCGTGAGGGGGCGGTTGCAATCGAATACAGGCCGAGTCTATAATCCGCCCGCAGGGTTGTCCACAACAACCCGCCCCAACCCGGATGTCCTCGCAAATAATGACCGTCGCTGCCGACCTTTTCGCACTCCAGGAAACCGATTTTGCCCTGGACTCTGCCCGCGCGCGTCTGGAGGAGACGGAGAGCCAGCTCGGCGAAACCGTGGCGCTAACCTCAGCGCGCGCCTGGCTGGAAGCGGCGGCCGAATTCCTGAAACAGCTCAAGTCCACGCAGTCTGATCTCGAGTTCGAGGCCGACGAAGTGCGGGCCAAGGTCGGCACCGTCGAGGCTAAGCTCTACGGCGGCGAAATTACCGACTCCAGAGAACTCTCCGACTTCGACGCCGACCTCAAGTCACTCAAAAGCAACCTGCTGACCCGCGAAGACACTCTCCTCGCCAGCCTTGAGCAATCCGAGGATGGTGAGGCGGCGATGGCCCAGATTCAGGCGGCACTCGTCGACATCGAAGCACGCTGGAAGGCCGCCCAGGCGCACCTTCAAACGGAGAAGGCGGACCTTGAACCAGAGATCGAGCGCCTGAGCGCCCTCCGGGAGGGACAAAGCGCAGCCACCGATCGGGTCTGGCTCAACCTCTACGACATCCTGCGAGAACGCCGCGATGGCTCCGCAGTGGCCACCGTCGAGCGCAGCATGTGCCAGGGCTGCCGCATCACCCTGCCCCGCAACATCATTCAGAGGGCTCGCAACCCCGAAGAGCTAGTTCAGTGCGTCAGTTGCGAGCGCATCCTGGTCCTCGTGATATGAGAGCGATCGGCTACTTCCGCGAATCGAAGAGGCGCTCCCTCGCCGAACAGAGCGAGGCGTTCATCCAGTTCTGCAGCGACAACGGCTTCGAAGCCGCCGCCACCTTCCTCGATGCCAACCGCAACGGCGAAAATCCCGGCTTCCGCCAGCTCCTGGAGTTCGCGCGCCAGCAGGGCCCGCGGGGGTTCCTCGTCGTCGTCGTGCCCGACCTCGCCACGCTGGGCGACGGTCACAACGAGGCCGCCCGCCGCTACTTCCAGCTCTCTACTGTCGGCGTCCCAATCGTCAGCATCGCCACCGGCGCCGACCTCTCCGGCCAGTTCCTCGATGCCTGGTCGAAGCTCCGTTCCAACGGCGGCCTCGGCGACCGCGTCAAGGCAGCGATGCGCAAGAAAGCCGTCAGGGGCGAGGCGCTCGGCCGTCCGCCTTACGGCTACCGCGTCGGCCCGCGCCGCCGCCTCGTCGTCGTGCCGGACGAAGGCTCGGTCGTCCGCTACATCTATCGTCTCTACCTCAAGGACGGCCTCGGCATCCGCCGCATCGCCCGCCGCCTCAACGAAGAAGACTTTCACACTCGTCGCGGCGGCCTCTGGAGCATGGTCACCGTCCGCGATATTCTGCGCAACCGAGCGTACGTCGGCACATATTCACGCTTCGGCGTGCGCGTGCCGGCCAGCCACGCTCCCCTGATTTCGCAGGAAGACTTCCGTCGCGTGCAGGAGCGACTGGACCAGCGCCGGCCCAGCAGCACGCAGCGCCAGGTGTCACCGTTCCTTCTCTCCGGAATCACCCTCTGCGGCTACTGTGGTAACAAGATGATCGGCGTCACCCGCAAGCAGAAATGGCGCCGCGCCGACGGCACCGAAAAGACGGCGCAGTACCGCTACTACCAGTGCGAATCGCGCACCAACCGCAGCCTCTGCGACTATCACACCCGCCGCGCCGAAGTGCTGGAAGACGAGGTAAGCGAGTCGCTGCGCGCGGCCTCGCTCGCCGACGCCGCCAACGGCACCGGCAGCAAGGCCGACCTCCAGGCCCAGACGACGCGCCTGCGCGACAAGATCCGTCGCCTGGACAAACGCCTCGAAGGATACTTGGACTCCGCCGCGGGCGGCCACATCAACCCGGAGAAGGCCCAGGCGATGGCCCAAACGATCGCCGTCGAACAGCTCGAGATCGAAGACCGTCTCGTCGCCACCCAGCGCGTCGCGCAGCAGTACGAGACCGAGGGCGAGATTCGCCGCCACCGCGAAGAAGTGGTCAAGAGCCTCCGCACCGAGTGGCAATCCATGGAGTTCACGGTCAAGCAAGAGCACCTGCGCGAAGTCGTCGACCGCATCACGGTTCGCGACGACGGCGTTGAACTAACGTTTAAGTCCTAGCCTGTGACCGCCCGTTGGACGGTCTTCACTGACGGTGCTTCCCGCGGTAACCCCGGCCCTTCCTCCATCGGTGCCGTCGTCTATGACGCCGACGGCGAAGAGGTACACACGGTTTCCCGTCGCCTCGGCCGCGCCACCAACAACGAGGCCGAATACCAGGCCGTTATCGCCGGCCTCGAAGCCGCACTGGGCCTAGGTGGCGGCTCAGTCGACCTGCGCATGGACTCTCAGCTCATCGTGCGCCAGCTGGAGTTCCGCTACCGTGTCCGCAACGCCCGCCTGCGCCCGTTCTTCGAGCGCGTCGTTGAGCTGAGGCGTCAGTTCGAGAGCTTCCAGGTTACCCACGTGCCGCGCGAGGAGAACAGGCGCGCCGATGAACTCGCCAACCTGGCCCTGGACTCCGGCCCGCCCTAGCGCGCACGTACACACCGGCGATCACTGCTAGAATGAGGCGTAGTCCAGTAGGCTGGGTGGCCGCCCCGACTTGTCGGGGAGGAAGGTCCGAGCTCCAATCGAGTAGCGCGCTGGGTAACTCCCAGGCGGGGCGACCCGACGGAAAGTGGCACAGAAACATCCCGCCTCGACTCGTCGGGGTAAGGGTGAAATGGTGGGGTAAGAGCCCACCGGCGTCGGTGAGAGCCGGCGGCCGGCCAAACCCCGCGCGGAGCAAGGCCAAATAGGAGGGCGCTAAGGGTGCTCGACCCAGACCCTCGGGTTGGCTGCTTGAGGCTTCGGGTAACCGGAGTCCTAGATTGATGGTCACCGTCCGCCTTTGGCGGATACAGAACTCGGCCTACAGGCCTGCTGGACTACTCCAGACACTCGCGGCGGCGGCGTCCGCCGTTTATCTTTAGCTCATGCTGCTCTCTGAACTCGCTCGTCTCACCGGCTCCGTCCTTATCGGCGACGGTGAGGTCGATATCACCGCCATCGAACAAGACTCGCGGCAGGCCCGGCCAGGCGCTCTCTTCGTCGCCGTCCCTGGCCTTACCGTCGACGGCCACGCCTACCTCGCCCGCGCCCTCGAAGCTGGCGCTCAGGCCGTCGCCGTCCAGGAAGACCGCGAAGCCCTCTGGCGGCCGCTGATCGAAGGCGGCGGTGCAGACCTTCTCGTCCTGCCGGACACCCGCCGCGGCCTGGCACAGATCGCCGCCACCTTCCACGGCTACCCGGCCAAGCGCCTCAAGGTCATCGGCGTCACTGGCACAGACGGCAAGACCAGCCTCTGCCACCTCCTCGCTCACGTCTTCAATGACACCGGCGCTAGATCCGGCCTCATCAGCACCGTAGAGTGCCGCATCGGCGACGAATTGCTGCCCGACACCGGCCGCTTCACCACCCCGGAGTCACCGGCGGTCCAGGCGATGCTCGCGCAGATGGTCGACGCTGGCTGCGAGTGGGCAGTCATCGAAGCCACCTCCCACGGCCTCGCCTTACACCGCGTCGACGAGTGCGAGTACGACATCGCCGTTCTCACCAACCTCAGCCGTGACCACATCGACTTCCACGGCACCGACGAAGACTACCGCGCCGCCAAGGCCCGCCTCTTCCAGATGCTGGACGAATCCGCTGACAAGGGCGTCGTAAAGACCGCCGTCCTCAACGCCGACGATGCCTCAGCCGCCTTCTTCGGCGGCCAGACGAAGGCTCGCGCCCTGACCTACGCAACCGCCGCCGCAGCCGATGTGCGCGCCACGAGCGTCGCCGCGGACGCCCGCGGGGCGGACGTCTCGGTCGATGCGAAGGGCCGTCGCCTGAACCTTCGCGTGCCGCGGCCCGGGCCCTTCAACGTGCACAACGCCCTCGCCGCCCTCGCTGCTGCCAGCGCTGCCGGCCTCGATCTCGATGCGGCTGCGCGGGCGATCGAAACCTGGCGCGGCGCACCCGGCCGCATGGAGATCATCGATGAGGGCCAGCCGTTCACCGCCCTCGTTGACTTCGCGCACGCGCCGGCCTCTCTTCAGGCCGTCCTCGAGCACCTGCGCGCCACGGTCGGTGGCCGCATCATCGCTGTCTTCGGCAGCATCGGCGAGCGGGACCGCGCGCGCCGAGCAGGCATGGCTGCCGTCGCCGCCGACTTCGCCGACTACTCGATCATCACCGACGACAACCCCTACACCGAAGACCGCGACGCGATCATCGCCGACATCGCCGACGCCATGCGCGCCGCCGGCAAGCGCGAGGGTCACGACTTCGCTGTCGTCCCCGACCGCCGCGAGGCGATCGCCCAGGCGCTGGCGATGGCCGTGGACGAGGACGCCGTTCTCCTCGCGGGTAAAGGCCACGAGCGCACCGTCCACCTCGGCGACACCGAGTACGAATGCCACGACCCGACCGTCGTCCGCGCGGCCCTGCGCTCGATCCTCGCCGGACGCCGCTAATCCCTCAGAACGTCGCCCGCCATCGCCCCACGGGGCCCCGCTATCTGTTACCATGCCGGCAGATAAGGAGGTGATGTGAATGGATGACAGTACAGGCAGTAGACCTGTCCCTTCACACCACAACCTCTTTGAGGTGACGGTGGGATAAGAAAGCGCGGACAGGTTTACCTGGCCACGTACAGAGGGCCGGCCTTCGGGCTGGCCCTCTGGCATTTTCTCCGCCTATCCTTGTCTCGTGACTGAACTCGACCTGCCTGCCGTCGAACGTCTCCTCCGCCCCATGGAGATCGGCCGGCGCATCACTTACCTCGCCACGACTACTTCGACGATGGACGTCGCCCGCGAAGAGGCCGTCGCTGGTGCGCCGCACGGCGCGGTCGTCTTCGCCGAGGAGCAGACCGCCGGCCGTGGCCGTTTCGGCCGCCGCTGGGTCTCGCCCGCCGGCAAGAACCTCTACCTGACAGTCATCCTCCGGCCCGACGCCGGCCGCCTCCGCAGGCTAAGCATGGTCGTGCCGCTCGCCCTCTGCCGCGCCATCGAGGCCGTGACGCCGCTGCGGCCCGTCATCAAGTGGCCGAACGACGTCCTGGTCGGCGGACGAAAGCTCGCCGGCGTCCTCATCGAGGGCGAATCCTCCGGTGGCGAGCTTCTCTATGCCCTCGCCGGCATCGGTCTCAACGTCAACGATCCGATCGACGATCCTGAGATCGCCGATATCGCCACCAGCCTCTCTCGCGAGACCGGCGAAGAGACGCCGCGCGAGAAGGTCCTGGCGGCGCTGTTAAACGAGCTGGAGGGCGCGTACAGTGACTCACCCGGAGATCTCCCGTTATTTCATGACTATTTCCGAAGCAAGTCAGCTCATCATGCAGGCGGCAGTGCTGGGCAGTGGCGGCGAAATCTATGTGCTCGACATGGGCGAACCCATGAAGATTACCTATCTTGCGGAGCAAATGATCCGCCTTGCCGGC
>CBDTZZ010000009.1:0-12218 GCA_965365035.1 uncultured bacterium
CCCAGGTTGCGATCGTGGCGGGTGAGCAAGTGCTGCAGTCAAAGCTCACTAGCCCCGGCACCGCCCTGGACTCCTTTGGCATCGAAACGCCGCTCTCCCTCATCATCCCCGAGGGCATGCGCGCTTTCACCATCTCCACGAGCGCTGTCGGTGCCGCCGGCGGCCTAATCCGGCCGGGCGACCACGTGGACCTGATCCTCACCGGTGGTATCCACAATGCGTCGGAAGGGGCTCTCACGGGCGCGTCGGCCTGCTACGTGCTTCAGAACGTCCAGATACTGGCTCTGAACACCTCCCTCAGCCAGACGACAAGCTCGTCTGACGCCGCCGCCATCGCCGCGGTCAGCGCCAACCCAGAGGCCAACCGCGCCACGCTTGCTGTCAGCTCAGAAGAGGCCTGGCAGCTTGCTGCGGCTCAGGGGAGCGTCAGCGGTGGTGGCGTCGACACCCAGTTGTGGATGTCACTGCGGCCGTTCGGAGACTCAAGCACTAACGGTAATCTGCCGGCCTGTCAGACATTCGCTGGTTCGTGAGCAAGAACATGACACGTAATCCGCAAGTAGCAATCATCGACCAGGACCTCAACGGCCGGTCCGACGTCAATAAGACTCTCGCTGTCTCCGGCTTTACCGTGGTTGGCGAGGCAGGCTACGGTATCGAGGCCGTAACGCTGGCCAAGAAGTCCAACCCGGACGTCATCGTGATCGCCGTCGAAGAGCCGGAGATTCGCGCTCTCCAGACGGTCGAGGCGCTCTCGGACATGCTGCCAAGCACCGCCATCATCGGCTATTCCACCATCCGTGATCCGGAAGCGATGCGAAAGGCGATGCTGGCAGGCGTCAGCGACTTCCTTGCGGCGCCGGTCAAAGATGAGGACCTGGTCAACTCTATCTACACGGTTCTCGCTCAGCAGGAACGTAAGCGCCAGCGCATCGCCGGCGAAGCGGATGAGCCACTGGCCGCCGGATCCGTGATCACTGTGTTCGGCGCCAAGGGCGGCATCGGCAAGACTACGATCGCCACCAACGTCGCGACCTCGCTCGTTCAAAAGACCAACCAGTCGGCAGTTCTCATCGACCTCGACACCCGCTTCGGCGATGTCGGGATCCTCATGGACATCCCGGTCGAGCGCAGCATCGCCGACCTGGCCGTAGAGGAAGATTCGATAACCAGCGAGATGGTGCAAGACTGTCTCTACGAGCACAACAGCGGAGTCCACATTCTTCCGGCGCCGGTCCGGCCCACGGACTGGCGCAATGTGCACGCCGGACACATCGAAAAGATCGTGTCGACGCTGACCCAAAGCTACGACTATGTGGTGCTGGACACGCCGGGCACGTTCAACGACATCGTCGCCAGGGCTCTGGAGCTGGCCTCCTCGTTGGTGCTGGTCGCCACCGTTGACATGGCTAGCCTCAAGGACACCCTCTTGGCTATCGACATGCTGCGCTCCTGGAACTTCCCCCAGGAGAAGATCAAGCTCGTCATCAACGCAACGAACGAAGCCACGAACGTGAAGCCGAACGAAGTGAAGCGGATGCTCGGCCGTGAAGTCTTCTGGACGATCCCTTACGACCTGAACATCAGCACGGCGACCCAGCTGGGTATGCCGGTCGTCCTGGCGAAGCCTCAGTCGAAGGCGTCCGAGAGCATCATAGAGATGTCGTTCGCTCTGAGCGGCGTTCGCCAGCAGAAGCCGCTGCCAGCCGAAGGCTCCGCGAGGGGTGGCATCTTTTCCAAGATCCTTGGCACACAAGACCGAACCGAAGTGAGTGTGGAGTAACGTCATGACAAACTGGCAAGCAGGCAGAAATAACGGTCCCAAGCGACTCGGCGACGCCGCCGCTGGCGATCCCGCCAACGCGGGCAGCGCACGCGCGACTCCCGGCCGCTACAACGAGGACATGGAGCAGCTGATCGCCCGCATCCACCAGATGCTCATCGAGGAGCTGGACTCCGATCAGATCGCGGCGCTGCCCGCGGACGAGCGTCGGGGCGTTGTCGAAGGGGCCGCTGAGACGCTCGTCAAGCGCGAGCTACCCAACGTCGGCGGAATCACCCGTGATCAGATCGTCGCTCGTGTCGTCGACGAAGTCGTCGGCCTGGGCCCGATCGATGCTCTGCTCCGCGACCCGTCTATCTCAGAAGTCATGGTCAACGCCCCCGACGAAGTGTTCTTCGAGCGCGAAGGAATCGTCTACCTTAGCGACGTTCGTTTCCGCGACCACACGCACATCATGCGTGTCATCGAGCGCGTCGTCGCTCCCATCGGCCGTCGCGTCGACGAGTCGTCGCCCATGGTCGACGCTCGCCTTCCCGATGGTTCCCGCGTGAACGTTGTCCTCCCGCCCGTGGCCCCCAAGAGCCCGACCATCACCATCCGGAAGTTCCGCGCCGACAAATTGAGCATGGACGACCTGGTGGCGGCGACGACGCTAACGCCTGATATGGCCGAGTTCCTCAAGGCCTGCGTCAGGCTCAAACTCAACATCATCGTCTCCGGCGGTACCGGTACTGGTAAAACTACGTTCCTCAACGCGATGTCTGAGTACATCCCGGAGAGCGAGCGCATCCTCACCATTGAAGACCCGATGGAGATCAAGATCCGGCAGCCGCACGTCGTCTCGCTAGAAGCCCGCCCGGCCAACATCGATGGCAAGGGCGAGATAACCCAGCGGGACCTACTGCGCAACACCCTGCGCATGCGCCCGGATCGGATCATCATCGGCGAGGTGCGCGGCCCCGAAGCCTTCGACATGCTGAACGCAATGAACACCGGCCACGAGGGCTCACTCTCGACTATCCACGCCAACTCCCCGCGCGACGCCCTCTCCCGCATCGAGAACATGGTCCTGATGGCCAGCCTCGAGCTGCCCTCCCGGGCGATCCGCGAGCAGACGGCGTCGGCCATCGACGTCTTCATCCAGCTCGTCCGCTTCACGGACGGTGTGCGGCGAGTCACCAAGGTCACCGAGTGCACCGGCATGGAGGGCGAAGTGATCACCCTGCAGGACCTCTTCGAGTTCAGGCAGGATCACATCGACGGCGAAGGCAAGATCCATGGCCAGATACGCCCGACCGGCATCCGCCCGAGCTTCGCCGAAAGGTTCGACGCCGCCGGCATCAACCTGCCCGAGGGCCTGTTCCTGGCGAGGAGCGCCTAGCATGGACTTGCTCCTGCTGGCGATCGGCCTGTTTGTCCTCGGCTCTGTCGTACTCTTCGTGCTCGCCATCGGCAAGCGCGAAGCACGCTCTCGCTTCGTGGAGGCCCGGTTGAAGGCCTTTCGCGAGGAAGAGGAGGTACCGGAGGAGAAAGAAGACGGTGACGCCTTCCGGCCCAAGAACGACTACTCCGGCATTCCACTGTTCAGCTCGCTGATCGCGAAGATAGGCGGTTCGGAGGCGCTGGCTGTGAAACTGGAGCGGGCCGGCGTGCCCCTGCGTGTCGGCGAGTTCTACATGATCCGCGGGTTTGCCGCGGGTGCCCTCTTCCTGGCGCCGTTTATCTTCGGCTTCTCGCTGTTCAACTTCGTGATCGCGCTTGTCTTGGGCGCAATCGGCTACATTGGTCCGTCCAGGTGGCTGACGCACAAGCGCAATAGCCGGACCGAACGCATCAACGCTCAGCTCGTGGATATGCTGGGCATGGTCTCCAACTCAATCAAATCCGGCTATGGCCTGATGCAGAGCCTGGACTTCGCCGGCGGCCAGCTTCCCGCGCCGCTGGGTCTGGAGCTCCGGCGCACGCTTCGTGAAGCGACCCTGGGATTGACATCCGAGGACGCTCTCGCTGCAATGGGCCAGCGCATAAACAGCAAGGACCTGGACCTGGTCCTCACCGCAATCAACATCCAGCGCGCCGTGGGCGGTAACCTCTCCGAGATTCTCGACAAGGTTGCCTACACGATGCGCGAACGTGAGCGCATTCGCGGCGACATCGCAACGCTTACGTCACAACAGAGATTGACTGGGATCGTCGTCGGCGGTCTGCCGTTCTTCATGTTCGCGGTCTTCATGGTTATGAGCCCGGACTATATGAGTGTCTTCCTCACAGAGACCATTGGCCGCGTCATCCTCCTCGTGGCCTTTGGCCTCGAAGTGCTCGGCTACCTGGCGATGAAGAAAATCATGGCGATCGAGATTTAGGAGAGAACAATGATTATCCTTCTCATCGTCCTTGCTCTTTCCGGACTCTTCGCCTGCGTCGCGGTCGCCGCCTTCGGCCCCAGGCGCAGCTCAGTCATGGCGGGGCGGATCGAGGCGATCCGCGCCCAGACTACGGATCAGTCCTTCGATGAGGACGTCGACCTTGAGATGTCCTTCGGAAGGCGCGTCGTCAGGCCAGCCATGGACGGCCTCACGCGAACCGCGACCAGCGTTCTGCCGCAGTCCGTTCTGGCCGACATCCAGCACCAGCTGGCGATGGCCCGTTCGACAATGAAAGTGAGCACTTTCGTTACACTTTGGCTATCGTCGCTAGTCGTCTTCTGTGGACTTGGCCTGGCGGTCTTCTTCACCGTGGGTGGCCTGCCGGCGCTGGCTGTCAGTGTTGTACTGCTCGTGCTCGGCTACAAGCTGCCTCGGATGTGGCTCAGCAGCCGTGTCAAGGCGAAGCAGAAGGACGTCATCCTTGGCCTTCCCGACAACCTCGACCTGATTACGACCTGCGTGGAGGCCGGTCTCGGCCTGGACGCTGCTCTTGCGCGCGTCGCGGAAAAGAACGACGGCCCACTCTCCGGCGAGCTGCAGCGCATGCTGCGCGAAGTCTCGATGGGCAAGTTGCGGCGCGAGGCGATGCAGGAGATGTCTGACCGTGTGGGCGTCGAAGAGCTTTCATACTTCATCGCTTCCATAATCCAGGCCGAGAAACTCGGCGTCGGGATCGCTCAGGTACTGCGCGTGCAGTCGGACCAGTTGCGCGTGAAACGACGCCAGCGAGCCGAGCGCCTCGCCAACGAAGCCCCGATCAAGATGATCTTCCCGCTGGTGCTCCTGATCTTCCCGGCGTTCCTCGCCGTGATCCTCGCACCGGCCGTCATCAGAATCTCGGAGACGTTTTGAAGAATCCAGAGATGGCCCTCGGGAAAAAGATCAAGCAGCTTCGGGAAGAGCTGGGTATCAGCCAGGCAGAGCTGTCGTCGCATGGCGGCCTCAGTCAGGGATACCTCTCCCAGCTTGAGAACGACGAAGTCCAGAACCCCAGCGCCGCCGTCATCTTCAGGCTGGCGCAGGCGCTCAACATTGACCCGCGCGTGCTCATGGAGGCCGCCGGCTACGACAGCGGCACCAACGGCTCCGGCTCTGAGTTCGCAGTGACAGTGGACCCGGAGCTGTTGCGCTTCCTGGCCCGCTTCCCGCGTCAGCAGCAGACCTACTTGCTGGGCCTACTGAGGAGTCTCGACCAGCAGCAAACCGAGCCTGGCAAGACGCCAGCGCCCGGCGTAGCGGCGAAGAGCTAGAAGAGCAGCCGCAATGGTACGCATTCACAACGTCAGCAAGAGGACGGTCGTCGCCGAAGGCGTCGCCGTCGCCCGCACCTTCTGGGGTCGCTTTCGTGGCCTCAGCAGGAAACGTGTGTCTGACGCACGTCACGACTCATTGTAGCGAGGGACGATATGAATCTTGGAGACAGTATCCGAAAACTGCGCGACCAGCGTGAGCTCACCCAGGGGCAGTTGGCCCAGAGTTCATCCGTTAGCCAGGGCTACCTTTCACAGCTTGAGAACGGCGAGGTGAAGAACCCGTCGGCGGCCGTCTTGCTGCGCGTCGCTCAGGCGGTGGACGTCGATCCCGACGACCTGTTCGAGGCCGCCGGTTACCCGACCGTCCGCACTCTTCGCGCAACCTACGAGCGTTACGAATCGACGATCGACGACGAGCTGCTTACCTACCTGGCGAGTCTGCCGCGGGACAAGCAGCGCCGCTTGCTATCACTATTGCAGGGCATCGAACGGGTGCTTACAGATAGCGATGTGGACACGGACGGTTCCGCGGAAGACGTCGATCCGGACGCGGCGGCGCGCGCTGCTAGCCTGTCCAAGGTATCCTTATAGCCCATGGCTGAGGGAACTGACGATAGGGCGGCGCTCGCGGAGCGCATAGACCCCGAACTGCTTCATATGCTGTCGCGCATGTCGCGCCGGCAGCAGCGACAGGTACTGCTGTTGCTCATGGTCGTCGAGAACCTTTTGTTCGAGATGATGCGGGAGCAGCGGGCCCGCGAAGACCTTGCCTAGCGCTGCCGACTCTGCGTCTCTAAGTTAGCGTGATCGCTGCGACCGCTGCGGCGGTGATGATCCCCGCTCCCGCGGCGTAGGCCAGACCGAACCGCGGCCACTCCAGCCTTCTTCCCAGCGGCTTCTCCTCGCCGGCGTACATTGGCTCTGCCGGACCGCGGCGTCGCTCGGGGCCATCCCATTGTGGCGACTGTGTTGGGCGTTCCGTCTCCGCGTCAGCATCAGGGCCGTCTTCCGGGCCGTCGATGCGGGAGCGGAGGCGCGCCCAGACCTCATCGCGGTGCTCCTCGGCCATATCCAGCGCCTCACGGGCAAGCTGCATGCGAAGGCCGATGACCTCGCGGAGGTCGCCCTGGGTCATGCCAGGTTTTCGCTGAGGTTCTTCATTCGGTCGCGCAGCTTGCGCAGAGCGCGGAAGATCGTCACGCGTACGTTGACCTCACTGGTGCCCAGGACGCTGGCGATCTCACGGTTTGTGAGTTCGGCGTCGAACTTCAGCGCTATGATCTCTTGTTCTCGCTTCGGTAGCCCGCCGACGAGCGAGGAGAGGTGCGCCAACCGCTCTTTGTGAACGAGCACGTCTTCCGGGCTCTTCGGCTGGCTGTGCAGCTCCTTTTCGATCGCCGCCTCTCGGGCTGCCTTCTGCGCCGGCTTCTCTTTGCGCCAGTGCGATGAGACTTCGTTGCGGGCGATGGTGAAGAGCCACGAACCGAAAGCGTCGCGGGAGCGCAGAGATCGCACCTTCACGAACGCCTTCTCAAAGACGTCAGAGACGACGTCCAGAGAGACTTCCCTGTCCTGTACGCGGCCGTAAACGTAGGCGAAGACCTTGGAGAAGTACTCGTTGTAGAGTTCTGAAAACTCGGCCGTTGTTGGGGCGAACGTGGCTTCCGGAACAGTTGCGGCGGCAGCCTTGCGCCTCGCTGGCTTTGCGGCCGTTCGTGCCGGCGCTTTACTCGCCCTGTCGATCGCGATTCTTGCGGTGGTCATGCTCCCTCACTCTCGGTGCCTGCATCCGTTATGGCTGTACGAATATCTCGTTATTGAGACGATGAATAGACGCCTCAGTTTGCGCTCCGTTACACGTTGGCACAGGAATCTCGCAAATTCGTTGCGGTGATTGTTGCCTCGTGCGCACCTCGCACGTCCCCTGTCTCTTTAGTCAGTGTTGCAGGAAGCTGGTTGGTAACCGGTTAAGACGGGTGAACAGCGCGTAAATTAGGCGCCGGACGCCCTGTAAGCGCGATCCAGCAGCTCGATCACGTGCCGCACTCGCGCTGAGCCGCCAGTGCGCCGCACGCCGGCCTCCAGCTGCGCCATGCAGCCGGGATTGGCCGTGGCGATGACGTTCGCGCCGGTGCTCTGCGCGTCGATCATCTTGTCGTCCAGCAAGCGCATCGACATCTCCGCCTGCGTCAGGGAGTACACGCCGGCCGCGCCGCAGCAGCGATCCGCGTTCTCCATCTCGACCAGGCTCAGCCCAGGGATCGCCTTCAGCACCTCTCGCGGCGCGTCGCTGATGCCCTGGGCGTGCGCCAGGTGGCACGAGTCCTGGTACGTCACGGTGAGATCCAATGTCTCCGACGGCGCATAGAAGGGGAGGCCCACCAGATACTCGTGCACGTCCCTGACGAGCGCCGACATCTGCCGCGCCCGATCGCGATAATCGGCGTCATCGGCGAGCAGATCACCGTATTCCTTCATCGCCGCCGCGCAGCCCGCCGAGTTGACGACGACGGCGTCAGGCGCCTCGTCCAGAAACGCATCGATGTTCTGCCGGGCCAGCGCCCGCGCCGTATCGAGGTCGCCGTTGTGGGCGTGCAGCGCGCCGCAGCAACCCTGCGCCGCTGGCGCGCTCACCGCGCAACCGTTTCGCGCCAGAACGCGGGCCGTCGCCCGGTGCACGTTGCCGAAGGCCAGCGGCATGATGCAGCCACTCAGCATCGCCACTCGCGCTCGCTCTGTCCCCTCCGGCCGTGCGATCGTACCTGTCTTTGTGAACGGCCGCCCACGCATCCGCGGCGCCAGCGTGGCACTTGTTCCGACCAGCGGCAGCCGTTGCGCCAGGGAGAGCAGCCCCATTTGCTGCGACGCTCGAAGCGCCGTGGCGAGCAGGCGCAGGCGGCCCGGCCGCGCGATCACTTCTCGGAGGAAGAGCGCGCGTAGGCGCCAGGAAAGCGGTGCGGCGCCTCTCTCCATTGCGTCCGAGCGTGCATGCTCCATGATCCGCCCGTAAGGTACGCCGGACGGGCAGACCGCCTCGCAGTTTCGGCACTGCAGGCAGGCATCGAGGTGATCCAGCGCGTTCGGCGTGGGCTCGATCACGCCGTCTGAGATGGCTTTGATGATGTACAGTCGTCCGCGCGGCGATTCCGTCTCCAGACGAGTCTCGACGTACGTTGGACAGTGCTCCAGACAGAGACCGCAACGCACGCACTGCGAAAGGTCCTCGTCGCTCGGCGCGAAGGGCCGCGGCTCGCTCATATCCGCCCCACGAAGCGGCCCGGGCTGAGCACGCCGTTTGGGTCGAGCTGCGCCTTTATCGAGCGCATCAACGGCAGCGCCGGCGGCTCCGGACCGAAGACATCGATGCCGCGCTTCACCTGCGGCGGGGCGTCCTCAACGACGGCGCCCATCGCCATTAGCGCGGGCAGCTCGCCCTCATCCCTCAGCCGCAGACGCACGATACCGAGCGTCGGATACGCCAGAAGAGGTGCGTCGGCCGGCAGCCGTTCGAGCAGCGCTGGTAGTTTCGAGGGCAGGGTCGCGATGCGGACGCCGATCAGGCCGCTGTCGACGGGCTCGTCTCGGTTTTCCCTCGCCTGCTCGTCGCCAGCCAGCGACGCAAGCTCCTGCGCTGAACGCTCGACCGCCGCCTCTGATCCGGCGAGCGCGATGTCCAGCCGCCAGCGCTCCCCTGCGCGAGTCACCACCGCGGATCGCAGGCTGAGGCCGCGCATCAACGAATCGCTGGCGATACCGCACGCCTCCGCCGCCGATCCGGCTGCGAACGCGGTCTGACGGGTCGCCTTCGGCAGAGGCTGCACCTTGAACGTCGCTTCCGTGATCACCGCCAGCGTGCCCAAGGATCCCACATAGAGCTTGCACAGGTCGTAGCCGGCCACGTTCTTAACGACGCGGCCGCCCGCGCGCGTGATCAACCCGTCGCCGGTGATCACGCGCAGGCCAATCGTGAAGTCGCGCGGCCCCCCGAGCGAGAGCCGAGAAGGTCCCCAGAGGTCCGCCGCCAGCGCTCCGCCGACGGTCGCCTCGTCGGCGATCTCCGGATCGAACGCCACCATCTGCCCGGCTGCGGCCGTCGTCGTCCGCAGTTCACCCAGCGTCATGCCGGCGCCGCAGGTGATCGTCAGGTCGTCCGGCTCGTATTCGGCGATGCCGCTCAGGGCCGTCACGTCGAGCGCGATGTCGTACCGGGCCGGCACGTTGCCCGGTCCGCCGCGCTGCTTGCCACCAATCGGGATCACCGCCAGTTCGGTCGCGTTGGCGTGGCGGATCACCTCAGCGGCGGCCTCGACCGTCGCCGGCCGGACGATCGCCTGCGGGGTGACGCCGTCAACGGCGAACTCGTCGCTGCCGGGGCGCGGGTTTTCCGCACCAGCGATCGATTCGAGCTCGGTCAGGAGAGTCGCCTGGCGTACCATCGCTCAGACGTAGGCGCCGGGGCCGATTTTGGCGACCGCCGCTTTCATGCGGGATGAAACCTCACCGCAGCCCTTGGACGTCGGGAAGATCTTGCCTGGGTTGAACCGCTTGTCCGCGCCGAAGGCGCTCTTCACCCGCGCCATCACTGCGATGTCGTCGTCGGAGAAGATCCAGGACATGTAGTTGCGCTTCTCACTGCCGACGCCGTGCTCCCCCGTGATCGTGCCGCCCGCGTCGACACAGAGCCGCATGATCTCCTCGCCCAGCTCCAGTACGCGCTCAGACGCGCCCGGTACGCTGTCGTCGAACATGAGATTCGGGTGCAGATTGCCGTCTCCGGCGTGGAATACGTTGGCGACGGGTATGTTGTAGCGCTCGCAGGCTTCGTAGACGCCCGAGAGCACGTCTGGCAGGCGCGTTCGCGGTACAACGCCGTCCAGGATGTAGTAGGACGGTGCCAGCCGCCCCAGCGCGCCCAAAGCGCCCTTGCGTCCGGCCCACAACTTCTCTCGCTCCTCAGGCGACATGCCGATGCGTATCTCCCGCGCGCCGCTCGCCTCACACGTCGAACGCACGGCCTCGGCCTGCTCTGACGTTTCTTCCTCCAGGCCCTCGACCTCGATCAATAGTGCGGCGCCGGCGTCCGGCGGATAGCCCGCGTTGACGAACGGCTCGACCGCCTGCATCGTCTTGTCGTCGATCATCTCCAGCGCTGCCGGCAGGACGCCCGCGGCGATTATCGCCGACACGGCCTCCGACGCCTCCCGCACTTCGTCGAACACGGCCAGCAGCGTGATCGTCGCCCGCGCCTTTGGCAGCAACCGCACGACGACGGCTGTCACTATCGCCAGCGTTCCTTCTGAGCCGACGACGAGGCCCGTCAGGTCGTACCCTGGCGCGCCCAGCGTCTCACCGCCAAGCGTGACGATGTCGCCATCGGGCGTCACGATCTCCAGGCTGAGCACGTGGTTGACCGTCGATCCGTAGCGCAGAGTGTGTGGCCCGCCGGCGTTCTGCGCGACGTTGCCGCCGATGCTGCAAGCCTTCTGACTTGACGGGTCGGGGGCGTAGTAAAGGTCGTGCGCCGCGGCGGCCCTGGAGATGTCGAGGTTGATCACGCCCGGCTGGACGACCGCCAGGCGGTTCGCCGGGTCGAGCTTGAGGATGCGGTCCATGCGCGCCGTGACGAGGACGATGCCGCCTTCACAGGGGATCGCTCCGCCCGAGAGGCCGGTGCCGGCGCCGCGTGCCGTCACCGGGACGTCGTAGCGCTTCGCCAGGCGTATCGCCGCGGCCACTTCCGCGGTCGTCTCTGGCAGGACGACGGCCTCCGGCAAGCCGCGCTCGATTGTCGCGTCATATTCGTAGACGAGGAGGTCTTCCGGGGCGTGGAGGACGTACTTAACCCCGATAGCGGACTGAAGGTCCCTAATGAGCGAGGCAGCCACGGAAATCAGTCTAGCATGGGCCATGTCGAAAAGTGGAAAAACTGTGGAGTTCTTTCCATAAGCGGATGCCGAACGCGATGTTCGTGCGTTAGGCTAAGTGGAAGATTCCTATGAGGCTGGAGGCTGCGTCCGCTCGATAGACCAAGATATGACTGAACAAATGCGCGACCTGCGCGAAGCTATCGTCAATCCCCATGCTGGTAAGACCGACCAGCCTGGATTCGATTTTCGTCCGCTGTTGATCCGCCTCTCCATACCGGCCACGATCCTCATGGGTGCGTTGCTGGCCACGGGCATCTTCCTTATTTTCTCCTCACACGACGAAGCTCCAGTCTCCGTGGCCGGCGTTGGCACCCCCACCCCAACGGCCGCCGCGATCGCATCGCCAAGCGCGTCACCATCGCCGAAGCCGTCGCCTTCGCCCGCGCCCAGTCCACCACCTGGGGTTGAGGAGCCGCAGACAGGGGGCGACCAACCTGGGACTGTCGTCCCCAACACCTACGGCACGCGACCAGAGAACACTGCGGGAGAAGAGCTGCTGGGCCTGTACGCCACCCTCCAGGCCGACGTCGACTCCAACCGTGCGCTGACCGGCATGGAGGTCGGCATCGCTGTCACCGACATGCAGACTGGCGAGACGGTCTCCGTTGGCGGCAACGCGCCGCACAGGACCGGCTGCGTGATCAATATGTTCGCCCTCCTGGCGGCCGTCGATCGCTTCCAGGACGGCGCCGCCAATCCTGCCTCTGTCTCCTACAGCGTGACGAAGGGTATCGGTGGCAGCTTCCCGCCCGAGGTCAAGAACTTCCTCGGCGTCGTCTTCGGCGATTTCCGCGCCGGCGAATCGCACGCGCGCTCGCTGATGGCGGGC
>CBDTZZ010000010.1:0-12192 GCA_965365035.1 uncultured bacterium
ACGGCTTCCGCAGCGTCGAGCGCAGCTTCGCCAGAGGCCTCCCCGCCGATCACGGAGATCATCATCACGGGTCGTAATGATAGAGGACGCTGCGGTCTACGGCGACAACGACCAGGAGTACGACGCCGCTTCGGCAGTGCCGCGCGTGATCGCCGCGATGACGACCGTGGCCGGGCCGCTGAGGCCGATCTCGACGGTATTGCCCGGGCCCGGCTCGAAAGTGGTGACGGTTCCGGCACCATCGATCAGCTGGACGATGAAGCGTTGCTGAAGCGGACCGTCGACGATGCTGAACCCTTCCGTCAGCCAGCCGCCATCGAGCGGGACTGCTTCTGCGGTATCGCCCCTGTGAAGGGCGATGTTATCGACGGCGAATCCTACTTGGTTGGCGGAGTCGTCCGTCACGTACTCGAAGCGGATGAGGACCTGCCGGCCGGCGAATTCGCTGAGGTCGATCTCTTCCGAGAGCCAGCCGCCGCTCGTGCCGGTGTATCCGTGGCCGTACGATGCGCCGGTTGGGTTATCCGCAGTCGTGTGTTGACCGGGCAGGGTGACCCAGGTGGCGCCGCTGTCCGTTGAGGCAGCCACGTAGGCGTAGTCCCAGTCGCGTTCGATGTCGTACCAAGCGTCGAAGCGCAGCGTCGCCTGGTCGACGCCTCGCAGGTCGATCTCGCGGGTCAAGCGGGAGTCGATCGAGTCGCCGCGGCCGGACCACCAGAAGGCGCCGTCGTGGGCCGGTACGCCGATCGTTATCTCGTCCGCGCCGTCGAAGCGAAACGTGCCTGCGCCGGCACGAAAGTAGTCAGCGGCGAACTGGCGCACGTCGCCGTCGCCGCTGTCTCCAGCCGCGACCGACTGCGAAACGGATGTCGTCAGGTTGAGACTCGGATGCGAGTACACTCCGTCCGCGGCGTCGAGCCAGTTGGCGATGGCCCAGTCGGCGAAGACATCGTCTGATGTCTGGCCGTATGTGGCGAGGTAGGCGTCGATGCCGTTCCAGCCGCTTCCCGCTTCGCTGAGTAATGCGTTCGCGTTGTCGCGGCCACCGTAGTGGTCGAGCAGGTAGGCGAAGAAAAGCTCTGATGCGGCGTAGTGCGGGACTTTGTCACCAGCCGTCGGCCAGTGATTGAGCTGTAGGTCAGGTTGCGCGAGGAACTGCGGAATCCAGGCCTCGCCGCCACCGACAAGCTGACTGGCAACCTGCGAAAGGCCCTCGTTGACCCAGGAGTCTTCGCCATCGTCCGCGTTGGCGTGGATCAAGTGCTGAAGTTCGTGCGCGACGAGATCGTTGTATGCCGCACCGGGCGACGACAAGATGTCTCGTTCGATATAAAGCATCTCGCGCTCGTTGCTAGCGGGGGCCACATCTCGCGGGAAGGAATCGGCGCCGCTGACGTAGCCGCCGGCGCCCCGCAGATTGGCATGGAGGATGGTGATGCGAGGGTCGCCGTCGACGCCCGGCGTCCAGGGCTCGCCGAAGGCCGCCGTCGTCTTCGGCCAGATCTCGCCCTCGAAGTCAGCGGCGATCTGCTGAAGCGCGGAGTCGTTATATGAGCTGCCGTCCTGAACGAAGAAGTAGGCGTGATCGGTGATCGCCCTCACCGTGGCGGTGACTTCGTACGTGGAGGGCCTGTCGAGGTCGAGGAGGCTGAACGCGACGCTGTCTCCCACGTCATGGGCGAACGGCTGGCTGCGAGCGACGCGCGGCGTGTCTGCGGGCAGGCCGCGGTAACGCTGCGCCAGATCGAAACGATCGCGCTCAGGAAGGTCGTCACCAAGGGATGGGGTGGGTGTAGGTGCGGCTGTTGGAGCGGGTGAGTCCGTGGCTGACGGCGACGCGGTTGCCGGCGTTGGCGTGGGATCGGTTGCATCGTCACCGCAGGCTGCGATGAGCAAGGCAAGAATGAGGGCGACCGTCATCGAGACGATCGCCCTCATCTTCGTCAGCACACGTGTGATACGAAGCTATTTGGAGCGCGGATGCGCTTTCTCGTAGACTTCGCGTACGTGCTCACTGGTCAGGTGCGTGTAGACCTGGGTCGTTGAGATGTTCGCGTGACCCAGCATCTCTTGCACGTTTCGCAGTGGCATGCCGCCCCGCAGCATGTGGGTGGCGAAGGAGTGGCGCAGGGTGTGCGGCGTGACGTCCTCGCCAAGGTTCGCCGCGCGGGCGTACCCCTTGAGGATCAGCCAGAAGCCCTGGCGTGTCAGTCGGTCACCGCGGCGGTTAAGGAAGAGCGCGGGCTCGATTTTGCCGCGGATCAGTACCGGTCGACCCTCATCCAGGTAATCGGTCAGAGCCTCGAAAGCCTGGTCGTGGATCGGGATGGTTCGCTCCTTGGCGCCCTTGCCCATGCAGCGGACGAACGGGTGGTCCTCGTCTGCAGTGACGCTACTGACGTCGAGCGAAACCAGCTCGGTCACGCGCATGCCAGTGGCGTAGAGCAGTTCGAGCATCGCCCGGTCGCGTTTGGCTTCTGGGGTGTCGCGCCGTGCGGGCTGCTCCAGGAGCTCGTCGACCTCATTGGGGCTGATCGCCTTGGGGAGTGTCTTGCCGACGCGCGGCGAAGTAAGACCCTCCGTCGGGTTGTCCGTGATCGTTCCCTCTGCGCTCAGAAAAGCGAAGAAGGAGCGAGTAGCGGCGACCTTTCGGGCGACCGATGTTTCCGTGTAGCCGCGCTGCTTCAGATCCAGGATGAAGTCCTGGATGGCGGAGCGGTCAACGGAGCCCCAGCCGTCGGAGCCGGGGATCGTGCCAATGAAATCGGCGAGCTGCTGCAGGTCGTTGCGGTATGCGGCTACGGTGTTGCCAGACGAGCCCTTTTCCACGGACAAGAACGTCAGAAAGCTGTTGATTTCCTGGCGCATGCCTGAGGGCAGTTCGGGCTTTTGTAGCCGCTCGGGAGAAACGATGACCATATTCTATTTTCACCTCCTTGTACCTGTCCAGTAGTGCTTCGGAGCAGGATTCTGGACTTTGTGGATAACGCACGACCAGCGCTCTGAGCCGGCAATGCTCATGGGTGGTAACGCGAGGGTGGTCAGCAAGTTAACAGAATTCGGGAGTAGTTTCGGACCGATTATAAACCAACGTAACCGAAATCAAGCGTCGTTTATGTTTGGCTCGTCCGTTTAACTCGACGTAACTTGACGAGAGGTAGGGACCGTTTCGGCGAGGCTCCGGGCCGCAGCAGCCGCTCGACCTCGCTGCCAAACGAGGCTCGTCCAGCTGATCGACTGGCGGCTCAGTGACGACGTATTGCCTAGCGCGGCTCCGGCCAGGCGCTGCGGCCCAGCAGCGGAACGAAGCGACAGGAACCCAGGTTGTGGCGCTGCGCGCCTTCCGGGGTCTTGACGATCCGCACCAGCTCCTGAAGGTTGCGGCTACCGACGGGCAGGACAAGGCGGCCGGTCATCGTCAGCTGGTCGAGCAGCTGGCGCGGGACCTCGGGCGAGGCTGCCGTGACGATGATCGCGTCGTACGGCGCGCCATCGGGCCAGCCGAGATCGTCCGTTACTGAGTGCACCTCCACGTTGCTGTAGCCGAGGCGTTCCAGTCGTTCGGCGGACGTGGCAGCAAGTTCGGGCACGCGTTCGACCGACACGACGTCCGCAGCGAGGAGTGAGATGACGGCTGCCTGGTAGCCAGAGCCAGTGCCGACCTCCAGCACTCTCTCGTCACCTGTCAGCATGAGCGCCTCTGTCATCAGCGCCACCATCAGCGGTTGGGAGATCGTCTGCCCGTGGCCGATTGGGAGCGGCCGGTTCTGGTAGGCGACGGGCGCTGCGTCGACCCCGACGAACTCCTCCCGCGGGACGCGGTTCATCGCCTCCCGCACGCGCTCGTCGACGATGTCGTGCGCCAGCTCGGCGAGCAGCGACGCGCGCGCGCCCTCCAGGGATCCGTGGGTACTTCTAGTCATCTTTCGACTTCAAGTATACGAGGGCGGGCCGTCGCGAGGCTGTCTGGCGCTAACCAGTCGCGTTCGGTATAAGTATGCGAGAGGTATGAATGAAGCTTGATCTGACGCGCCTGCCCGTCGGTGAGATGGTGGTGGGATTCCTGATCGTTTCACTGCTCGCTACCTTCATCCTGGCGTTCACGCTGGTGGAGTCCGGCAGCGACGCGGTCGAAGACGAAGTGACCGACGTTACGAGCACGCCGATCGTGGACGGCGCCGAGATCGTGATGGGCGACAACTTCTTCGACTCAAACGACATCACGGTTGCAGCGGGCGACACCTTGACCTTCGACCTCACGAACGACGGCGTTGCGGTTCACAACATGCACATCGCCCAGCCAGACGGCAACTACAGCGACGATGGTATCTGCGATCTTGATAGCGCCGATCCCTGCTCTGATCCGGCCGCGGTGTCGAGTGGAGAAACCGCCGTCCTGGAGTGGGAAGCCAGCAGCGAGTCCGGCGCCGTGATCGCGTTCCGCTGTGACTTCCACCCGGACGAGATGACCGGGACGCTGACGGTCCAGTAGCGGCTACAGCGCCGCCAACACCTTTTCCGCCAGCCCGCTTGTGAAGCCGGGCGTCTCCGCGATCTCGTCGGCGCTGGCATCGCGAACTGCCTTGAGCGAGCCGAACTTGCGCATTAGTGCCCTCTTTCGCTTGGGGCCGACCCCCGGCACGTCGTCCAGCGCTGAGTGCAATCCGCTCTTCTTGCGGACGTTGCGGTGGTAGGTGATGGCGAAGCGGTGCGCCTCGTCGCGGATGCGCTGCACCAGGTAGAGGGCCTGCGACTTGCGGTCGAGAACGACCGGCTCGCTGACGCCGACGACGAACAGCTGCTCGAAGCGTTTGGCGAGCCCGGCCAGCGGAATGTGTCCGATGCCCAGGTTGCGCATGGCGTCGTGCGCGGCGGAGACCTGGCCCTTGCCGCCGTCGACGATCACGAAGTCGGGCATCGCCCCGAACGATTCGTCGTACTCGCCGGCCTCGTTCGCGCCTTCTTCCTGCGACTGGCGGCGGGCGCGCCAGAAGCGGCGCCGCAGCACCTCCTGCATCATCGCGAAGTCGTTCTGGCCGTCGACTCCCTTGATGCGGAAGCGGCGATACTCGCTCTTCTTCGCTACGCCGTCCACAAAGACGACCATGGAGCCGACGGCGCTGGTGCCCTGGATGTTCGAGATGTCGTAGCACTCGATCCGCTGCGGCAGCGACGGCAGTTCGAGTTCGTCCTGCAGTTGTTGCAGCGCTTCCTCCGTCTTGCCGCGGTCGGCCATCCACTTAGCGCGTGCCTGCTGTAGAGATTCGCGGGCGTTGTCGACGGCGCGCTGGACCAGCATGCGCTTCTCTCCGCGCGTCGGCACGGTTACGCGGACCACGCCGGTGCGGCGGCCGTCCTGCCGCTCGCCGCGGCGCTGCGTGAGCCACTGCGAGATCAGGTCAGCGTCGTCGATCTTGACCGGCAGCAGGACGCGCGCCGGGACGTAGGGCGCCGACTCGTAGAACTGCTCGACGAAGCTGCGCAGGATCTCGGCGTCGGTCTCGTCCGCCGTGCCGTCCAGCTGGAAGATGTCCCGACCGATGAGCAGGCCTTTGCGCACGAAGAACACCTGAACGTAGGCCTCCTGCTCCTCGCGGGCCAAACCGAAGACGTCCATGTCCGTACGGTCCCGTACCTCCATCACCTGACGCTCCGTCGTACGGTCGATCGCCTGGACCTGGTCTCGCAGGCGAGCGGCGCGCTCGTACTCAAGGTCGACGGAGGCCTTCTGCATTTCGCGGCGGAGGTCGCGCGTGATCTCGTCCGTGCGGCCTTCGAGGAACATGATCGTCTGCCGGATGACGGTGTCGTATTCCTCCTTCGAGCAGAGGGAGGCGCAGGGGCCGATGCAGCGGTGGATGAAGTACTCCAGGCAAGGCCGAGGGTCGTCGCCGGTGATCTCTTTCGTGCACGAGCGCCAGGGGAAGAGCTTCTTCACAAGATCCAGCGTTCGTCTCACCGAACCAGCGGAGGCGAAGGGCCCAAAGTAGCGTGCGCCGTCGCTGCCGATGCGGCGCGTGATCTGGACGCGCGGCCATTCCTCGCTGATGTCGATCTTGAGGTAGGGATAGTGCTTATCGTCCTTGAGCCGCACGTTATAGAACGGCTGGTGACGCTTGACCAGTGTGGCTTCGAGCAGCAGAGCCTCCTGCGCGGAGCCTGTGAGGATGAACTCGATGTCTGCGATTTGTGAGACGAGGCGGAGCGTCTTGGCCTCGAAGGCGTGCGTCGATCCGAAGTAGGAGCGAACGCGGTTACGCAGCGAGGCTGCCTTGCCCACGTAGATGATGCGGCCGTTGTCGTTCTTGAAGATGTAGACGCCGGGCTTTGCCGGCAGCGCCTTGAGCAGCGCAGCAAACTTCTTCTCCGGGGGCGCTTGAGGGGACATCGTAGCTACAATTCTACCGCGTGCCGGCGTTAGCGTTGGTTGAAGCGCGGCACGTCAGCCGGTGGCAAGCGGAGCCGCGGGCGGGATTACTGCGCTGGTAGGGTTAGGGAGTAGAGGATGTCAACGTGGTGGTGGTGGAACTCAAACGACTCGTACAACGCAACGGCGCGCTCGTTCGACTGGTCGACGTAGACCGCGACGGCGTCAACGCTGCGCTCGCTGAGGTGCGTTAGGCCCGTCGCCAGGAGGAAGCGGCCCAGTCCGCGGCCGTGGTACTCGGGCGCTGCGCCGATGACGTACACCTCGCCGATGCGGCCCTCGCCCTCGCGCTCCTCGACCTTTAGCCAGTGGAAGCCGGCCGGGTCGCCGTCGATCTCCAGGATCAGCAGGTCTTCGGGCCGGAACCAGGGCTGGCTCAGGCGGGCGCTGAAATCGTCCATCGTCCATTCGCCGTTTTCCGGGTGGCCGGCGAAGACGCGGTTGTTGAGGTCCAGCCACATCTCGTTGTCTGCTCCGGGGCGGAAGGGGCGCACGGAGGCTCCCGTCGGCGGTGTGGGGATCGGCGCGGGCCCGGGATGACGGTGCATGTGCAGAAGACGCCGCGTCTCCTCGAAGGCGAAGTCGCTCGCTATCGCGCGGCTGGCGGGCGAGTCGTTGTAGGCCCACAGCTCCACCCTCAGCGCCCCTTGCGAGCGGGCGTGTTCGATGATTCGTGAGAGGAGCGTGCGGCCGATGCCCTTTCGCCGGAACTGCGGGTGCACCGTCAGCTCGCAGGAGACGCGACGCTCGCCAGCGGAATCGAATGTCAACGTGTGCGCGTATCCGACGAGGCGTTCGTTTTCGTAGGCCATGACGCCGACGGCCAGGTCCGCGCCCCGCTCGAGGCGCAGGAACTTGTGCTCGCCGAACGGCTCGTGGCCGTCGGCTTCCTTCGCCGCCGCTATCAGGGGTTCGAGCTCTTCGAGGTGCTCGCCTTCGAGGCGGGAGATCACTTCGAGGTTCTGCATGGGGGTCAGCGGATGGCGCCAGTCGGGCGATTGACTAATTTCGGGCGCGGGCCGCTTGGTACTCTCTTCTGTTGTTCTCACGTCTGATAAACTGGCTCTCCAATTCTAAACGCAGATCGGCGGCTGCCACCACGTAACGGGCATCGAGGTGTTGTCGTATTATTGGAGGAGAACGCCCGCCGCTTCGTTACCGACTGAGGAGGCCACCGTGCGCAAGTTCACCGTTCTTCTCGCCGCCATCGCCGCCGCTGCTGTCGTGGCCGCCGTGCCTGCCCGGAAGTTCTTCCGCAGCCGCGAGGACACGGCCTGGCGCGACGCTGAGCGCCCCGGCCGCATCGTGACTGTCGATGGCGTCGGCCTGCACTACGTCGAGCAGGCGCCGCCCGTTGGCGGGGACGCACCGGCAATCGTGATGATCCACGGACTCGGCGGGAACACCTACAGCTTTCGTCACCAGATCGTCGATCTGGCGCAGGACTACCGCTGTGTGGCGATTGACCTCAAGGGCTTCGGTTACAGCGAACGGCCTGACGGTGGCGACTACTCCCTGACCGCGCAGGCGCGTCTGGTCCTGGGCGCGATGGACGCGCTTGGCATCGCCAAGGCGACGCTAATCGGACAATCGATGGGCGGCGAGGTCGTGATGCGCATCGCCGAGATGGCGCCCGAGCGCGTCGATCGGATCATTCTGGCCGCGTCGGTGCCGGGGAGGAAGACGCCAATCGCGCCCAGGCTGCCGTTCATGCGGCGTCTGGTCGGCCCGGTATCAAGGCTTGTCGCTGAGCGCTCGTGGAAGCGGCTCTTTTACGACAAGAACCGCGCCGATCTCGAACAGGTGCGGGCCGAGTACCAGAAGCCGGGACGCATCTACGGCACGACGAGGACGATATGGGAGATGTGGGAAGGCATCCGCCACGATGAGCAGATTGACTTCGCACGCCTGACGCAGCCGGTGATGATCCTGTGGGCGGAGAAGGACCGCATCCTGCCGCTGCCGGGCCGCTCTCTGCGCTGGCTCCAGGCGCAGCTGCCGCACGCCGTCACGGAGCATATTCCGATGTCCGGTCACATGCTTCTGGAGGAGCGGCCGGTCGTGGTGAACGCGGCGATCCGCCGTTTCCTGGACAGCACCGGGACAGAGTCCATCACTACGGAGTCGAAACTTGCCGCGTTGCGCCAGCCTCAGCGCCAATCCTGACATGTAAGTGTCAGCAGCAGGCGATAAACTGTCCCCGTGAGCATCGTAGACTCGTTCCACCCCGTCGTCCGGGCCTGGTTCACCAGGCGTTTCGACGCGCCCACGGATGCGCAGACGGACGGCTGGCCTCACATTATCGCCGGCCGCGACACGCTGATCTCGGCGCCCACCGGCTCCGGTAAGACGCTAGCCGCGTTCCTGGTCTCGATCGACCGGCTCGTGCGCAAGGCAGAGGCCGGCGAGCTGGAGGACGGTATCGAAGTCGTCTACGTCTCGCCGCTGAAGGCGCTCTCCAACGACATCCAGCGCAACCTGGACGAGCCGCTGGAGGAGATCAACGAAATCGCACGGGAGATGGACTACGACCTGCCCGAGATCCGCACGGCGCTTCGTACGGGCGACACGACTCAGAAGGAGCGGCGGCAGATCCTCAAGACGCCGCCACACATTTTGATCACGACGCCCGAGTCGCTCTATCTGATGGTCACGGCCGAGCGCAGCCGCGCGATCCTGCGCAACGTCAAGACAGTAATCGTCGACGAGGTTCATGCGCTGATCCGCGACAAGCGCGGCAGCCACCTCGCGCTGACTCTGGCCCGGCTGGATCACATCTGCGACAAGCGGCCGGGCCGCATCGGCCTCTCGGCCACCGTGAAGCCGATCGAATACGCGGCGCAGTTCCTTGTCGGCGCCGGCCGCGTGTCCGAAAACGGCGAGGCGGACTGTGCGATCGTCGACTCCGGGCACCAGCGCGACCTGGACATCTCGATCGAAGTGCCGCCGACCGAGGCGGTCGCCTCCGGCGAGCAGTGGGCTGATATCTACGACCGGCTGACGGAGCTGGTCGAGACGCACCGCACGACGATTGTCTTCGTCAACACGCGCCGGCTGGCTGAGCGGGTCGCCTTCAAGCTGGCAGAGCGCATCGGCGAAGAGCACGTAGGCGCCCACCACGGCAGCCTCTCGAAGGAGCGGCGCCACCGCATGGAGCAGCGGCTCAAGGCGGGCGAGATGAAGGCGCTCGTCGCCACCGCGTCGCTGGAACTGGGAATCGACATCGGCTCCATTGACCTCGTCTGCCAGCTGGAGTCGCCGCGCAGCATCACGACGTTCTTGCAGCGTGTCGGGCGCTCCGGACACGCGCTCGGCCTGACACCGAAGGGCAAGCTGTTCCCGGCCAGTCGCGACGAGCTTGTGGAGTGCGCGGCGCTGATTCGGGCCGTGCGCGAGGGGCGGCTCGACTGCGTCTTCCCGCCCGAGGCGCCGCTCGACATTCTGGCGCAGCAGATAGTCGCGGAGACGGCCTGCGAAGCGTGGATCGAGGACGACCTGTTCGCGCTCGTCCGACGCGCCTGGCCGTATCAAACGCTGGAGCGGGAGTCGTTCGATCAGGTCGTCGAGATGCTGAGCGAGGGCATCGCCGTCGGCAGCGGGCGGGCATCGCACTTCCTGCACCGAGACCGCATCAACGGCGTCGTGCGCGGCCGCCGGGGCGCGCGCAGCACGGCAATCCAGTGTGGCGGCGCGATCCCCGAGATCGCCGACTACCGCGTGATCG
The DNA here is from genome assembly GCA_965365035.1 of uncultured bacterium. GTDB lineage: Bacteria > Chloroflexota > Dehalococcoidia > SM23-28-2 > RBG-16-64-32 > CF-162. The sequence goes on from CBDTZZ010000010.1 coordinate 10,152, forward strand.
CCGAGCCAGAGGGCACCTTCGTCGGTACGCTGGACGAGGACTTTTCGATCGAGTCGATGGCCGGCGACATCGTACTGCTGGGCACGACATCGTGGCGCATCAAACGGATAGAGTCAGGCGGCGTCGTCCGCGTCGAGGACGCCCATGGCGCACCGCCCACGATCCCCTTCTGGAACGGAGAAGCCCCCGGCCGCACGGTCGAACTGTCCGCAGAAGTGTCTCGTCTGCGCGTGGACATCTCGCAGCGCCTGCAGGCACCCGCCAACGGGTCGAACGGATCGTCCGCACCGGGCGACAACGTCACGAAGTGGGTGCAGGAAGAGTGCGCGCTGAGCCCGGAGGCCGCGGAGCAGGTCGTGAGCTACATCAAAGTGCAGAAGGAGATGATGGGCCTCGTCCCGTCGCAGGAGGACATCGTTTTCGAGCGCTTCTTCGACGAAAGCGGCGGCATGCAGGTGATCCTCCACGCGCCGTTCGGGGCGCGCATCAACCGGGCGTGGGGCTTCGCGCTGCGCAAGCGGTTCTGCGTCAGCTTCGACTTCGAGCTGCAGGCCGCGGCCAGTGACGACGCGATGCTGCTCTCCATCGGGCCGAACAACAGCTTTCCGCTGGAGGACATGTTCAGCCTCGTCAACCGGTCGACGTTGCGCGAGTCGATCGAGCAGTCGCTGCTCATCGCCAACGCGCCCGTCTGGCAGGCGCGCTGGCGCTGGAACGCCACGCGCTCGCTGGCCATCCCGCGTCAGCGCAACGGTAAGCGCGTGCCCCCGCCGCTGCAGCGGATGAGGTCGGACGACCTGATGGCCGCGGTCTTCCCAAGGCTCGTTGCCTGCCAGGAGAACGTTGTTGGCGCGATCGATCTGCCCGACCATCCGCTGATCAACCAATCGATGCACGACTGCCTGACCGAGGCGATGGACATCGACGGTCTGGACGGCGTTCTGGAGCGCATTGAGCGAGGCGAGATACGCGTTCACGCTCGTGACACGACCGAGCCCTCGCCGTTCAGCCACGAGATGCTCAACTCCAAGCCGTACACGTACCTGGACGACGCCCCGCTGGAGGAGCGCCGCGCGCGCGCCGTCTCCCTCCGCCGGACGCTGCCACAGAGCGGGCGCGACCTCGGCATCCTTGACCCCGATGCAATCGAGATCGTGAGCGCCGAGGCCCAGCCTCAGCCCCGCGACGCCGAGGAAGTGCACGACGCACTGCTGGGCCTGGTCGCCGTGCGCCCGGAGTACGTCCCGGAGTGGGCCGGCTGGTTCGACGAGCTGGTGTCCCAGCGCCGGGCGGCTACGTTCGAGAGCGACGGAGAGCGCTTCTGGTTCGCGGTGGAGAACCTGCCGCTGATCGAACGGTTGTACCCGTCCGCATCGATCCGGCCCCGCGTGGACCTGCCGCCCGAGTTGCGCCGGGAGGTCGACGAAGAGGAGGCGCGCCGGACGGCCGTACGTGGGCACCTCGAGGTACTCGGGCCGACGACCGTGAGCGAGATATCGGAGCGGACAGGGATGGCGCCCGGTGCGATCAGCTCTGCGCTCGCGTTCCTGGAGGGCGAAGGCGGCATGGCGATGCGTGGCCGCTTCAAGGTCGGGGACGATGACGAGCAGTGGTGCGACCGCCGCTTGCTGGCGCGCATCCACCGGTTCACGCTCGATCGTCTGCGCTCCGAGATTGAGCCGGTCTCGGCGCAGGACCTGATGCGCTTCCTCCTGCGCTGGCAGCACGTCGCGCCGGGGACACATCTCGAGGGTAAGCGCGGCCTGCTGGAGGCGATCGCGCAGCTCCAAGGCTACGATATCCCGGCGGTGGGCTGGGAGCGACATATCCTGCCGGCGCGCGTCGCTGCTTACAAAGGAATGTGGCTGGACGAACTCTGCCTGACCGGAGACGCTGCCTGGGCGCGCATGATGCCGCGCAAGAACGGCGACAACGGCAACGGATCGAGCCCTTCCCGGCGTTCCGCTGCCTCGTCCGCGACGCCCGTATCGCTGGCGCGGCGTGTCGACCTGCCGTGGCTGCTGGCCCGCGTGAGAAACGG
>CBDTZZ010000011.1:0-12049 GCA_965365035.1 uncultured bacterium
TCACGTGTGCGGCTGTTCCTGTCATGAAGCACTCGTCGGCCGTATAGAGTTCCGAACGGTCGATGTCTCGCTCGACGACCTCCAGCCCCAGCTCATCACGCGCCAGAGTCATCACAGTGTCCCGCGTGATGCCGACGAGGATGTCGGACGAGGGCGGCGGCGTGAAGATCTGGCCGTCGGTGACGACGAAGATGTTTTCGCCGGAGCCTTCGGAGATGTGGCCTCGTTCGTCCAGCATGATCGCCTCGTCGAAGCCGTTGAGTTGAGCCTCCGTCTTGGCGAGCGCGGAATTGGCGTAAATACCGGTGACCTTTGCCCGCGCCGGGATGCCCGTGTCCGCCACGCGCCGCCAGCTAGAGGTCTGGCAGCGGGCGCCCTTTTCGATGTCGAGGTAGGGCCCGAACGGGGCGATGAAGATCAGAAAGTCGTCCTCCAGGTCGTGCAGCCGCACGCCCAGCACCTCGCCGCTCTTGTATGCCAGTGGCCGCAGGTAGACGTCCTCATGGTAGTCGGACATCTCCACCAGTTTCGTGACTAGCGAGGTCAGCTCCTCCGTCTCGTACTGGAAGTCGATCTGCATGATCTTGCAGCTCTTGCGCAGCCGGTCGAAGTGCTCCTTTATACGGAAGACGTAAATCTGGTCCTCGTCTTCGTTCCAGTTGCCGCGGATGCCCTCGAATACGCCCGTGCCGTAGTTAAATGCGTGCGTCATGATCCCGATCTTCGCCTCGGATAGAGGGACGATCTCTTTCTTAAAGTAGGCGTACGGCGTCGCCATATGAGGGAACCAACCTTCCTGCGGAGATAGGCCAACATTATAAGGACGCACGCGAATCCAGAGCAAATGCCGCCAAGGGTGGATTGGCCTAGGCGGGAGCGCGGGAACCGAGGCGAGCCCGGCTGCCCAACATTTGCAGCATCAGCAGGCCCTTGCGGGTGTCGCTAGCAACCTTGGCGGGGTCGCTGTTCTGGACGCGGTACTGAAACAGCCAGTAGTGCCACTCCGACAATTGGGCGAGGGTGAACCGTTCCGATTCGCGGCCGACAACGGCCTTGAACGCAGCGAGTAGTTCGGCGCTGGACTTGCCGTAGATGCGCTGGAACGCTTCGTCTTCTACGTGATCGCTGCTGTCCCAGATGCGGCCGGCTGTGAGTTCTTTGCGAACTTCTTCTTGCACGGCGATTTGCAGCGCTGCCTCTACTCTGACGCCGTAGACGAAGTTGAGGTGCGGCCTGTACTTGGCGCCCAGCAGCCCTTCGAAGTCGGCCTCGCCAGTCTGCAGCGGCAGCTTTTCGTGGAAAAGCAGCGCCTCCACCTCGCGTTCTGGGATGAGATCTGTCATCTCTTCACAGAGCCGCTCGGCCAGCAGAAGCCAGTCGAACGCCTCGCCGCCGACGAGGTAGTGAAACTCGCGCTCGCCCTTGGTCTCGCCACTGAGAGGCCAGTTGCGGACGGCGTGGAGGAGCGCGTGAAACCAGTGCTGATCGCCGCTCTCAACCGAGTCCCTCATCTCGCCGATGAGACGCTGCGCCTCCAAAAGGGTGTCGCCGGTGGTATCGGTCTGGGGGCTCATGCCGTTCCTAGATGCCGCCGGCGCCGCCGTGGCATTTCTTGTACTTCTTGCCGCTGCCGCAGGGGCAGGGGGCGTTGCGACCGATTTTCTTGTTGCTGGTGGGCGCCGCGGTGACCGTGGCCGTGCCGCCACCGCCGCTTCCGGAGGCTGCGGCGACCTGCGTTGTCGTCGCGCCGGCCGCGGCGTCTTCGTCCGGACCGCTTTCGCTCACTTGTTTCGGTGGCTGCGTCCGCACGGTTGGCGTTGTCAGGGTGACGTGGTAGATCTGGCGGACGGTGTTCTGGCGGATGTGTCCCGTCAGCTGATCGTACATGTCGTGGGCCTCAAGCTTGAACTCGACCAGCGGGTCGCGCTGACCGTAGCCGCGCAGGCCGATTCCTTGTCGCAGTTCGTCGAGCGCCGTCAGGTGGAAGACCCAAAGCCGGTCGATCACCCGCAGGAAGAGCAGGCGCTCCAGCTTGCGCATGCGCTCCTCGCCCAGCTCCTCCTCCTTCTTGGCGTAGGTTTCCCGCGCCAAAACCAGCATCTCGTCCAGATTCTCCTCGGGGTCCAGTTCCCGGATGTGGCGCGGCGTGAACCTGACCGGCAGCGGCATGATCGCCTTCAGCTCGGCGACCAGACTATCGACCTCCCACATTTCGTGGTCAGCGTCATCAAGGAAGGTGTCGTAGACGCCTTCGATCTCTCCCTCGATCATCTCGGCGATGTTTTCGCTGAGGTCGACACCCTCGAGGATCTTGCGGCGCTCTGTGTAGATGAGGTCACGGTGGCGGTTCATCACGTCGTCGTACTGGACGACGTGCTTGCGGATATCGAAGTTGTGGCCCTCGACCTTCGTCTGCGCCTGCTCGATCGCCTTGGAGACCATCTTGCTCTCCAGCGGCGTGTCCTCGTCCATGCCCATCTTGCCCAGCAGGTTCGGCACCCACTCCGGCGAGAAGCGCTTCATCAGGTCGTCGCCGAAGGAGACGAAGAAACGTGAGCTGCCCGGGTCGCCCTGTCGCCCGGCGCGCCCGCGGAGCTGGTTATCGATGCGCCGCGACTCGTGTCGTTCGGTGCCTATGATATGCAGCCCGCCGGACGCGATCACCCGATCGTGCTCGCCCTGCCACTTGTTGCGCGCCTGCTCCCGGATCGGTGCCGTGACGTCTTCAGGCGCCGATAGTAGGTCGATGCCTTGCTTTCGGGCGATCACTTCGGCCATGCGTTCGGGGTTGCCGCCGAGGACGATGTCGGTGCCGCGGCCGGCCATGTTGGTAGCGATGGTGACGGCGCCGGGGACGCCGGCCATCTCGATGATGTGCGCCTCCCGCTCGTGCTGCTTGGCGTTGAGCACGGCCGGATCCTTGAGTGGGCAAATCTGGTAGTACTCGGCGCAATCGTCGAGATTGCAGGTCGACTTGCGCTTGAGCAGGTCGGACAGGACTTCTGACGTCTCGATGGCGACGGTGCCGACGAGCATCGGGCGCCCGTCTCCGTGGGCGTCCTCGATCTCCTCCACAACGGCGTTGAACTTGCCACTTGTGGCCTTGAAGATGATGTCCTGCGCGTCGCTGCGGATCATCGGCTGGTGGGTGGGGATCATGAGCACGTCGAGGCCGTAGATCTGGTGGAACTCGTCGCGCTCCGTCCAGGCCGTGCCGGTCATGCCGGCCAGCTTTTCGTACATCCGGAAGTAGTTCTGCAGCGTTATCGTGGCGTAGGTGACGCTCTCGCGCTGAATCTTGACGCCTTCTTTCGCCTCCACCGCCTGGTGCAACCCGTCCGACCAGCGGCGCCCGGTCATCAGGCGTCCTGTGAACTCGTCGACGATTATCACCTCGCCGTCCTTGACGACGTACTGGTGCTCGCGCTGATAGAGGAACTGAGCCTTTAGCGCGGCGTCCAGGAAGCGGGTCAGGCGTGAGTTGGCGGGGTCGTAGAGGTTCTTGATGCTGAGCGCGCTCTCCACCTTGTCGACGCCCTCTTCCGTGAGGCTGACGCTCTTGTGCTTGAGGTCAACGACCAGTTCCTGCTCCGTCATGCGGGGGACGATGCGCGAGAACGTGCGGTAGATCTCCTCGGTCTCCTCCGCCGGGCCGCTGATAATCAGCGGTGTCCGAGCCTCATCGATGAGAATGCTGTCCACCTCGTCGACGATGGCGTAGTTCTGCGGTATCTCCTGGCGTTGCACGGCACGCTCGAAGTCCGTCGCCATGTTGTCGCGCAGGAAGTCGAAGCCGAACTCGTTGTTCGTGCCATAAACGATGTCCGCGGCGTAAACATCACGGCGTTCCACCGGTGTCAGGTGGCGCAGACTTTCGTTGTCCAGGTTGGCTGTCCGGTCGTAGACGTAGCCGGAGTCGTGCTGGAGGATGCCGATGGTGAGGCCGAGGGCGTCGTAGAGAGCGCCCATCCACTGGGCGTCGCGCTTGGCCAGGTAATCGTTGACGGTGATCACGTGCACGCCCTGGCCGGCCAGCCCGTTGAGGTAGATCGGCAGGGTGGCGACGAGCGTCTTTCCCTCACCCGTCTTCATCTCGCTGATCTTGCCCTGGTGTAGGACGATGCCGCCCAGGATCTGTACGTCGAACGGCCGCATTCCCAGCCGCCGATGTGACATCTCGCGCACGACGGCGAACGCCTCCGGCAGGATGTCGTCCAGCGTCTCGTCGTCGGCCAGCCGCTCGCGGAACTCATCGGTCTTCGCGCGCAGCTGCTCGTCGGTGAGCGGGTGGACATCGTCCTCGAAGGCGGCGACCTCTTCGACGATCGGCCAGAGCTTCTTCAGCTGCTTCTTGTTGTAGTCTCCGAAAACTTTGTTGAGGATGCTCATTCGGGGTCCTTATGCTCCTTCCGACCGCCGACGCTCAACGGATGTTACAAGCGCCCGGCGATGGACGTACGAATCAATGATACCAGCAGGGGTGGGGCTCAGGAGACGAGCGCGGGTCAGTGGCTGGCGCCGTTGAAGAGCGCACCGACTGACTGGCCGGTGTGGATGCGGCTGATCGCTTCGCCGAGCAGCGGGGCCACGGAGAGCACGGTCATTTTCGGCAGATGCTTCTCCGGCGGAATGGGGATCGTGTCCGTGAACACAATCTCGTCGATCGGCGCCTGCTCGATCTGGGTGACGGCGTCGCCGGAGAGGATCGGGTGCGTAGCGGCCACGTAGACGGCTGTCGCGCCGCGTTCGACGACGATCTCTGCCGCAGCGACGAGCGTGCTTCCGGTCAGGACCTCGTCGTCGACGATGAGGACGGTCCGGCCTTCGACGTCGCCGATCAGCGTCGTTGCCTGCACCTTCTCGTCGTTGCCCAGCCGTCGCTTCTCGACGATCGCCAGCGGAGCGTTCAGGCGATCAGCCATGCGGCGGGCGCCCTTCGCGCCACCGGCGTCGGTGGCGACGACAGTGAGGTTCGGGAGTTTCTTCTCGGCGATGTAGTTTGAGAGCAGGGTAAGCGCGGTCAGCTCATCGACGGGGATGTTGAAGAAGCCCTGGATCTGGCCGGCGTGCAGGTCGATCGTCAGGACGCGATCGGAGCCGGCCGTCTCAAGGAAGTTGGCGACGAGGCGGGCGGTGATCGGGACGCGAGGCTGGTCCTTCTTGTCGCTTCGCGCATAAGGGTAGTAGGGGAGAACGGCCGTGATGCGGCCGGCAGAGGCACGCCGCGCCGCGTCGATCATGATGAACAGCTCCATGAGCCGCGTATTCACCGGCGAGCACATCGGTTGCAAGATGAACACGTCGCGGGCGCGAACGTTCTCGTTGAAACGCACGAAGATGTTCTCGTTTGAGAACTCGAACACGTCAACGTCGCCAACGGCTGTTTCCAGGTACGTGCAGACGTTCTGTGCCAGCTCCGGATGGGCGTTTCCGGAGAAGACCTTGAGATCCTGGAAGACGGGTGAATCAGCCACGGTGGAACCGGCCTCAAAAATACAATACTGACCACGTGTGGGCAACCGGCGAACGCCCCTCGATTGACCGAGTCCACAAAGGCATGTACTGTGTGGCTTCCACACTCGCCGCGCCCGCCGTATTCGGTTGCCGAAAGCGGATAGTCCGGTCGCCGCCGCCTCCGCTATCGTGCGGGTGGAGGTAATCGATATGAACACCACAACCGACGTCAAGACTCTCCCGCAGACCGCGGAGGACACAGCTGGCCCGGCCTTTATCATCGCAGTGCGCAGCACAGGAATCTTCTGCCGGCCGGGCTGTCCCGCCAGGGCGCCGAAGCCGGAGAACATGGTGCTCTACTGGACGACCGACGAGGCGGAGGCTAGCGGCTTCCGCGCCTGCAAGCGTTGCCGCCCGCTGGACCCCTCACCCGATCCACGCGCCGGCTACCTGGCCGAGGCTTGCGCCTACCTCGACGACGATCCGGACGCTGAACCGTCCCTGGCTGCGGTCGCCGACCGGCTGGGTCTGCGCAGCGAATACCTACGTAGGCTCTTTCGGCGCGAGCTTGGCGTCTCGCCGCGCCAGTACCTGGCGTCGACGCGGTCCGACCGCCTCAAGGACGGCCTGCGCGAGGGCGCAACCGTCACTCGCGCGCTGCACGACGCCGGCTATCCCAGCAGCGCCCGGCTGTACGAAAAGTCCGACGATGTCTTGGGTATGACGCCGGCGACCTACGGCCGGGGCGGTGCGGGAATGACCGTGCAATACGAGATCACAGACTGCGCGCTGGGCAAGCTGCTCGTCGGCGCCACGGAGCGCGGCGTTTGCATCGTCAAGCTTGGCGACGACATCACGCAGCTCGAAGGCAAGCTAGAGCGAGAGTTCCCGCGAGCCACGCTGAAGCGCCAGGGTGAGCGTCTGAGCGCCTGGGTCAACGAGATAGTCCGTTATCTGGGCGGGGAAACGACCAGGCTCGACCTGCCGCTGGACATCCGGGCGACGGCGTTTCAGATGCGCGTTTGGCGCGCCTTGCGCGGCATCGCCCGCGGCGACACGAAGTCTTACTCGCAGGTGGCCCGCGAGATCGGGTCGCCCCGCGCGGCCCGTGCCGTCGCCCGCGCTTGCGCCACGAACCCCGTCGGTATCGTCATTCCCTGCCACCGCGTCGTGCGCAACGATGGCAGCCTTGGCGGATACGGTGGCGGTGTGGAGCGCAAAGAGGCCCTGCTGGCGATGGAGAGCCAGGCAGAGCCGCAGGACGACGAGCGGCCGCCCAGTTGAGCGAACCCGGCCGCCCCGCGGCCAGCGGACCCACCGCGCCCACCGGGTCTGCAAGGCGGGCCATGCCGACGCTTTTCGTGTTGGGCGCCATCTGGGGTGGTTCGTTCCTCTTTATCAAGGTCATCGTCGAAGAGACGGGGCCGCTGGAGGTCGTCTTCGGGCGGGTCTTCTTCGGTTGCCTGGCCGTTGGCGCCTACGTGCTAATAACCCGGCACAAGATGTTCGTGACGCCGAGCCTGGTGGCGCGTGTCTCGGTCCTCGCCGTGCTGGCCAACATCATGCCCTTCGCGCTTATCTCCTGGGGAGAGCAGCACATCGACAGCGGCACGGCGTCCGTTCTCAACGCCATGGTGCCGATCTTCACTGCCGTCGTCGCCGCCATCGCCCTCGACGAAGAGCACTTCACGCCGGCGCGTCTGGGCGGCTTGCTGCTCGGATTCATCGGCGTGGCGGTGCTCACCGGCACCGAGTCGCTCGACGTGACGGACTCGGCCGTCGCTGGTCAGCTGGCCGTGGTCGGTGCGGCGCTCTGCTACGGCCTGGGCGCGGTTTACATGCGCAGCCTTCTCCGCGAACAGGATGCCGTCAGCCTGACGATGCTACAGCTCGTCCTCTCCGTCTTCATCGCTGGCGCCTTGCTCTTCGTCGTTTCCGGAACGCCGAACTACTCGCTCAGCCTCGAAGCCTGGGCCTCGCTGATCGCCCTGGGCACGCTGGGCACGGGCATCGGTTACCTGATGTTTGTCTGGCTGATCGAGAACATTGGCAGCGTGCGGGCGTCGCTCGTCACGTACATCGTGCCGGTGCTCGCCTTGTTCCTGGGCTGGTTGATCCTCGATGAGAGCATCGGCGTGAACACGATCGCCGGCTTCCTGCTGATCATCATGGGCGTGGCAACGGTGATGCGCGGTCAGGCGCCTACCAGCCAGCGCTTGGCGGAGCCGGTGGCGCCGGCCTCCGTGGGTGAGTAGAGGAGTCGTATCTGAGCGTGCGGGGAAAAACAGTTGACTTTTTGCTTGGCGCTCACTAGAATATCTAACTGGATGACTGTCGAATCTCCCCAGATTCTATTCCCTGTACCTATTTGCCTTTGACCTTAGCCCCTGCCGCCTGTTCAGCCCCCAGTTTCTAGCCTCTCGGGAGGAGAGTTTGCATGGTTGTTTCCCGCGACGTCGTATCCGAGAAGTTCAGCGTCCCCGAACTCACCAAGTCGTACTCGCGCATACCTGACGTTCACCCGCTACCGAACCTCGTCGAGATCCAGCTCGACTCCTACGAGACGTTCAAGACGGAGGCCCTGCGCGAGCTCTTCGACGAGATATCGCCGATTCAGGACTTCACCGGTAACCGTCTAGAGCTGCGCTTCACCGACTACAGCTTCGGCGAACCGAAGTACACGCAAGAAGAGTGCCGAGAGCGCGACGTTACCTACTCGGCCCCTTTGCGCGTGAACGTGGAGCTCGTCGTCAAGGAGACGGGCGAGATCAAGGAGCAAGAGATCTTCATGGGTGACTTCCCGCTGATGGCGGAGAGGGGCACCTTTATCATCAACGGCGCCGAGCGCGTCGTCGTCTCGCAGCTCGTGCGCTCGCCCGGCGTCTACCTGACTCTGGAGCGCGACGCCACCAGCGGGCGCGCCCTTTGCTACGCGAAGCTGATCCCGAACCGCGGCGCCTGGCTGGAGTTCGAGACCTCCAACAAGGACGTTATCTCCGTCAAGGTAGACCGCAAGCGCAAGATTCCAATCACCACGCTCCTGCGCGCCATCGATGAGCCTGGACTGCTTCCGAAGCATGGAAGCACGAAAGAGATTCGAGCGGTAGAAAAAGAGATCGAGACCGCCAAGAGCGAGCGAGCGGCCGACAAGCTGCGCGCCAAGATTCTAACCATGCTTGGCACGGACGATCGCATACTCGCCCTGTTCGACGGAATCGACACCGGCGAGCAACACCAATACATCCAGTCCACGCTCGACCGTGATACCGGCGCCACAAACAAAGAAGAAGCGCTGCTGGAGTTCTATCGCCGCTTGCGGCCCGGTGACCCGCCGACGATCGACAACGCCAAGGGGCTCATAACCTCGCTCTTCTTTAACCCGCGACGCTACGACCTGGGCAAAGTCGGCCGCTATAAGGTCAACAAGCGCCTGCGCCGCGACGCCACGACGGAACGCGTCCTCTCGCCTGACGACCTCCTGGCCATCGTGCAGGAGCTCGTTCGCCTCAACAACGGCCAGGGCAAGCCCGACGACATCGACCACCTGGGCAACCGCCGCGTCCGCACCGTCGGTGAGCTGATCCAGAACCAGTTCCGCATCGGCCTTCTGCGCATGGAGCGGGTGATCCGCGAGCGCATGACGATCACGGATCCGGCGGAGACGGCGCCCAGCCAGCTGATCAACATCCGCCCGGTCGTTGCCGCCATCAAAGAGTTCTTCGGCGGTTCACAGCTTTCGCAGTTCATGGACCAGACGAACCCGCTCGCTGAGTTGACGCACAAGCGGCGCCTGTCAGCGCTCGGGCCTGGCGGCCTCTCGCGGGACCGCGCCGGCTTCGACGTGCGTGACGTTCACTTCAGTCACTATGGGCGCATCTGTCCGATTGAGACTCCGGAAGGCCCAAACATTGGCCTCATCGCCAACCTGGCCACCTTTGGCCGCGTAAATGAGTACGGGTTCATCGAGACGCCATACCGCAAGGTCTACCACGAACTTCCTGCGAAGTCATCGCTGCTGATCGGTCGCATCCTGAGCGAAGACATTACGGGCCCTAGGGGCAAAGTGATCGCGAAGAAAGGCACAGCCATCGATGCCTCGCTGGCGAAGAAGCTGGCGTCCCGATCGGGACCCGTGCCGATCAAGCCGTTCGTTTCGAAAAAGGTCGAGTACCTTTCTGCCGACGAAGAAGAGGCGTTCGTGGTCGCGCAGGCGAACTCGCCGCTCGACGAGGATGGCCACTTCCTCACTGAACACGTCGAGGCGCGAACCGATACGTTCACCATGTCTAGCCCCGACCACGTCGATTACATGGACCTCTCACCGAAGCAGATCGTTTCTGTGGCCGCGTCGTTGATCCCGTTCCTTGAGCACGACGACGCCAACCGCGCACTGATGGGCGCGAACATGCAGAGGCAGGCGGTCCCCACACTGCGGCCGGAGATTCCCTTGGTCGGGACGGGCATGGAGAAGCAAACGGCGATCGACTCTGGCCAGGTGGTCATAGCAGAAGCCTCAGGCGAAGTCCTCAGCGTTACCGGCGACATGATCGTCGTGAAGTACGCCAAGGAGAAGAAGGAGTACCCGCTCACGAAGTTCGTGCGCTCCAACCAAGGGACCTGCATCAACCACCGCGCCATCGTCAAGCGCGGCGATAAGGTGAAGGCCGGCCAGACGCTGGCAGACAGCTCCTCCACGGATTCAGGTGAGCTGGCCCTGGGGCAGACGCTGCTTTGCGCCTTCATGAGCTGGGACGGCTACAACTTCGAGGACGCGATCATCATCTCTGAGAGTGTGGCGCAGGACGATAAGTTCACGTCCATCCACGTCGAAAAGCACGAGTCAGAGGCCCGCGATACCAAGCTGGGGCCGGAGGAGATCACCCGCGACATTCCCAACGTCGGCGAAGAGAGCCTTCTCGACCTGGACGAGTACGGCATCGTCCGCGTCGGCGCGGAAGTGCAGTCCGGCGACATCCTCGTCGGCAAGATCACGCCAAAGGGCGAGACCGAGCTGACGGCGGAAGAGAAGCTGCTGCGCGCGATCTTCGGCGAGAAGGCGCGCGAAGTGAAGGACACTTCGCTGCGCGTTCCGCACGGCCAACGCGGCAAGGTCATCGAAACGCGCTTCTTCGCCCGCCCGGACGACGATGGCAACCGGCCGGATCACGGAGAGCCAGGCCATCACTGCCGCTGGCCCCACTACGCCAAGATCACCGACGAACTGGCGCCCGGCGTGCAGGCGATGGTGCGCATCTCCATCGCCCAGCGGCGCAAGATCGCCGAAGGCGATAAGATGGCCGGTCGTCACGGCAACAAGGGCGTTATATCCCGCATCCTGCCGGTTGAGGACATGCCCCACCTGCCCGACGGCACACCCGTGGACATTATCCTCAACCCGATCGGCGTGCCGAGCCGCATGAACATCGGACAGGTGCTGGAGACACACCTGGGCTGGGCCGCTCGCCGCATGGGCTTCCGCGCCGTATCGCCCGTGTTCGACGGTGGCACTCCGATGACGATCGAAGATTCGCTCTGCCGCCTCTGGATCTGCGAGCAGGCCGGTGCGCTCATCTCAAGGGAGAGCGGCTCGGCGAACGGCTCCAGCAACGGCCATACGGCGAACGAAATCGGCGAGAACGTCGACGTGGAGAAGGTTCGCAAGTGGCTCAGAGACAAGAAGCAGGACCCAGACATCGTTTTTGACGACGAGATCGAGGGAGAGGCCCGCCGCATCGGCCTGGAGCTTTGGCTGGAGCAACAGGGCTCACGCAGCGCACGCGGCAAGACGTACTCGCAGCTGGACGCCATGGCGCAGAAACTGCTGATGAAGAAGGGCCTGGCGCCGCCGACCTACGGCAAGCATCACCTGCTGGACGGGCGCACAGGCGAGCAGTTCGAGCAGCCTATTACTGTCGGCTACATCTACATGCTCAAGCTCGTGCACCTGGTGGAAGACAAGATCCACGCGCGTTCCACTGGCCCTTACTCGCTCATCACGCAGCAGCCGCTGGGCGGTAAGGCGCAGTTTGGCGGCCAGCGCTTCGGCGAAATGGAGGTCTGGGCGCTGGAAGCCTATGGCGCTGCGAACATCCTTCAGGAGCTGCTGACCGTGAAATCCGACGACGTCATCGGCCGCGTGAAGACCTACGAGGCGATCGTCAAGGGAGAAGACATCCAGGAGCCAGGCGTTCCTGAATCGTTCAAGGTGCTCGTTAAGGAACTGCAGAGCCTTGGCCTGGCTGTCGAAGTACTGAACCAGGAAGAGAGAGTGACGTTGGCGGACACGTCGACGGCGGAACTGCCGGACCTCGGCATCGACCTCAGTGGATTTGAAAAAGGGGAGGACATAGTTGGCTCTAGAAGTTAACGACTTTAACGCAATCCGAATATCCTTGGCTTCTCCGGAGCAAATTCGCTCCTGGTCCTATGGAGAGGTCACCAAGCCGGAGACGATCAACTACCGCACGCTCAAGCCGGAAAAGGACGGCCTCTTCTGCGAGAAGATCTTCGGGCCGACCAAGGACTTCGAGTGCTACTGCGGTAAGTACAAGCGCGTGCGCTACAAGGGCATCGTCTGCGACAAGTGCGGTGTCGA